>JBBFLP010000137.1:4329-8858 GCA_037478975.1 Armatimonadota bacterium | reverse complement strand
GCGGGCCTGCTCCAGGGTGGGAGCAGGAGGCTCCAGCCTGCGACGCGTGCAGTCCAGGGCATCCAGCGCGTTCCCCTGAACCACCTTGGGCAGCATGGCCCGCAGGGTCGCTTCACAATCGAACAGATCCATGCTGATCAGCGACGGGCCGATGAAGAACAGCGCTCCGGTCTGGCCCTCCACCGGCTGCATCGCCTTCTCGTAGTCCCGCAGGGAAACCTGGTGGCGCTCGTATATGTCATCCATCGCGCCGGTCGCGCTGTGGGTCTCCAGACTCAGCGACTTCTGGTGGATCTGCTCCCAGATCTCGCTCTGGTTGGAACGGCGGGCGGCGAACCTGACCAGACACTCGCTGACCTGGCCGGCCTTCCGGGCGCGTCCCTCGGCGAACAGCGTGCGCGGAGCGCTCCGGAACTCGGGGGACTCGTAGTGCCAGCGGCCGGCCTCCACGCAGGATACCGGGATGGTCACCTCCGAATGAGCGTTCACGAGAATGCTCAGATTGAGCACCCGGTTCTGTCTGGCCCCGATCAGCTCTTCGCCATCCATCAGGAAGACCGGCTTGTCCCCCTTGTTGATGAACCGGGCTTCCGGAACGCTTCCGGAGGCTGACACTTCCTTCACCTCGGCGACGCCGCGGGCGATGGCTTCGTCCAGCGTGATATAGCCCGGCTCGGATGCCGCCGGCCCCAGCAGCGGGAACATGACCAGCTGCTCCAGACTGACAGGGTTTCCGATGGCCGTCTTTTCAAGAGTGTTTGCAATGATCGTCATTGCGGGCAGCCTCCTTTCGTTTGGTCTATCAGCGCTGCCGTGCGTGGCGGCTCTGTAACCGGAAGATATCCATGCGCCCTGTCACTTTCTGTCACCCGGCAATCACCCGGAGAAACTTTTTTCGACGAGCCTTCGAGGGAGCCGGGGAGCCTTTACCGCACGCCAGGCGTTTCAGATGCTGATAGTGATGCGAGATCTCCACAACATTGCCGGGGACAAACAGCCGGTGCTCCTGACGGGAGCTACCGGCTACATCGGTGGTCGTCTTCTACGCAGGCTGGAGGAAGAGGGCATCCGCGTGCGGTGTCTGGTCCGTAACCCCGCAGTCCTGGCCGGTCGAGTGGCCCCGGAGACGGAGGTAGTTCAAGGCGATGTGCGCGATGCAGCCTCCGTCGAGCGCGCAATGGAGGGAGTCCGCGCGGCCTACTATCTTGTCCATTCCATGGCCTCCGCCGGCTCCTTCGAGGAGCAGGACCGGCAGGCGGCCCGCAACTTCGCGCGCGCGGCGGAGCGCTGCGGCGTGGAGCGCATCATCTATCTGGGCGGCCTTGCGCACGGGGATGAACGCGAGCTCTCATCCCATCTGCGGAGCAGGCTGGAGGTGGGGCGCATCTTTCGTGACGGCGCCGTTCCCTCCATCGAACTGCGCGCATCCATCGTCATCGGATCGGGCAGTCTCTCCTTCGAGATCGTGCGCAACCTGACCGAGCGACTCCCCGTTATGATCTGCCCTCGCTGGGTATCAATGCCCGCCCAGCCCATCGCCATCGGCGATGTGCTGGAATACCTGCGGCGCTCCCTTGAGATCCCTCTTGAGGGACACCGCGTCTTCGAGATCGGGGGCGCGGACGTCGTCAGCTATGGCGATCTGATGCGGGAGTATGCCCGTCAGCGAAACCTGAAGCGGCTCATGATCCCCGTGCCGGTTCTGACCCCCTGGCTATCCAGTCTGTGGCTCGGTCTGGTAACGCCTGTGTACGCACGCGTGGGACGCAAGCTGATTGAAAGCGTCCGGCACGCCACCGTGGTCCGTGACCACTCCGCGCTGGATGTGTTCGGGATCCGGCCGGCCGGCGTCCGGGAAGCAATCGCGGCGGCGTTGCGCAATGAGGACCGTGAGCTGGCGGAGACACGCTGGTCCGATGCTCTCTCCTCCTCCGGCGTGCGCAGGGACTGGGGCGGCGTGCGGTTCGGTTCGCGGCTGGTGGACTCCCGGTCCGTGGAGGTGCCCGTACCCTGCGAGCAGGCATTCGCACCCATCCGGAGGATCGGGGGAGAAACGGGATGGTATAGCCCGGCCTGGCTATGGCGGCTGCGGGGTGTGCTGGATCTGCTCAGCGGGGGCGTCGGAATGCGCCGCGGCCGGAGGGATCCGGAATACCCCCACGTTGGGGACGCGCTGGACTTCTGGCGCGTGGAGCGCTACGAGGAGAACCGTCTGCTCCGGCTGTATGCTGAGATGAAAGTGCCCGGGCGGGCCTGGCTCGAGTTCGAGGTCTCTCCGGTCCAGGGAGGATCCCGCATCACGCAGACGGCCCTGTTCGACCCGCTGGGTCTCACAGGGCTCGTCTACTGGTATGCCCTGTGGCCGGTGCATCAGCTGGTGTTTGGAAGGATGCTGCGCGGCATCGCAAGGACCGCCGCCGGCGAGTCCGCGTCACCGGCTGTCCCACAGAGGGAGCGGGGGAATGCGTAGCGCCGTCGCACTGGTTGTGAGCCTGCTGATCTGCTGGAGCGCGGCAGGTCTGGGAGGAGTGTGGACCGCATCCAGCGTGGAGGGATGGTATCGCACACTGGCGCGTCCATCCTGGACGCCGCCCGATGTCCTCTTCGGACCGGTGTGGGCGGCCCTCTATACGGCCATGGCCATAAGCGCGTGGCTTGTGTGGCGCAGAGCGGGTTTCGGATGGCCACTGGCGGCATTCGCCGTGCAGCTTGCGCTGAACGTCGCCTGGAGCGGCCTGTTCTTCGGGCTGCGGCAGGTTGGGCTTGCTCTGCTGGATATCGCCGCCCTCTGGATTGCCATTCTGGCGTGCATCCTGCTCTTCTGGCCTGTCTCCACTGTCGCCACGCTGCTGATGGTTCCCTATCTGGCCTGGGTGAGCTTCGCGGCCGCCCTGAACTTCGCCATCTGGAGGATGAACTGAAATGAGCGATTCGCGCTGCTTTGTCATCGCTGGAGGCTCCGGCGGCATCGGACGCGCTCTGTGCGGCCTGCTCTCCCGGAAGGGTCATCGTCTTTTCATAACCGGTCGCGACCCGGCGCGCCTGAAGGCCGCCTGCGAGGAATCGGGAGCCGAGGGAATGATCTGGGATGCGACCCAGGAGCGGGACTTCTCGCCCATCATCGAGGCCGCCCTGGAGCGCTTCGGCCGGCTGGACGGCGCGGTGAACCTCTGCGGTTCCGTGCTCTTGAAGCCTGCCCACATGACCTCCGATGCCGATCTGGACGCCGTCCTGGCAGCAAATCTGCTCTCGGCGTTCAGCGTCACGCGCTCGGCCGCGAAGGCCCTGATGAAATCCGGAGGAGGAAGCATCGTGTTGGTGTCATCGGCCGCGGCCCGCGTGGGGCTTGCCAACCACGAGGCGATCGCGGCGGCCAAGGCGGGAGTCATCGGCCTCACCCTCTCCGCCGCGGCCACCTACGCCGGATCAGGCATCCGGGTGAACTGTGTGGCTCCAGGTCTGGTGCGCACTCCGGCCACTGCACGCATCACGTCGAACGAGGCAAGCCTTAAGATGTCCGAGCAGATGCACGCGCTGGGTCGCATCGGAGATCCGCAGGATGTCGCCTCCGCCATCGCCTGGCTGCTGGATCCGGAGGCGGGCTGGGTGACAGGGCAGGTCATCGGTGTGGACGGAGGACTGGCCACAGTGCGCAGCCGGGGCGCTTAGCGCGAGCTTCGCTCGCGGACAAAATGTGCCCCTGCAGGGAACCGCTCCCCGCAGGGGCAATATGATCTCTGCAGATTTCCCTTCAGTGATCGTGTCCCGCGTGTTCGTCTTTCTTGCCGGAGGATCCCTCCGCCTTCACTGCATACTTCGCGGGGTTCTCATCGAATCTCTTCCGGCAATCGTCCGAACAGAACGCATAGGTCTTCCCTTCGTAGGTCACATTCAGACGCTCCGGAAGGTATCCGCCCATCTTGTGCCCGCCGTCCACGTAGCAGACCCGGCAGTACTGATCAACCGCGTCGTCCGGAACGGAACTCATATCCTGTGTGGGCGTGGGCGGAGGAGGCGGAGCCTCGGCGCTCTGCTTGCCGCATCCGGCGGTGACGGCCGCAAGGGCGGCAATGAGCACGGCGGGAAGCATCAGCTTTCTCATATACAATCTCCCTTCCCTTCCATCAGGGACGCCAGTTAGGATCCCACGGGGCCCAGTCGCTCCGCTTGATGTCGGTGTCCTTCACCCAGCGGGCGTGCCCGTCCGCAAAAGCGATGTTGGCGCCACCGTAGTGGAAATATCGCAGGCGAAGGTCCGGGCTGTCAACCGGCGCCACCTGCGCCGGTTTCCAGATGTGTGTCCCGTTGAAGCCCTCCGCCACCGCCACCACCGAAGATGGGCTGTACCGCCCCCCTTCGGGAGTGACCCCGAAGAGTCTGCCCTCCGGGGCGCCGTTCATGGTAAGGTTCCAGGCGTACGTTCCCCGGATGCCTCCCCGCTCGAACGGGCGGGCGGGATCCTGTGGCTTCTCCCAGAAGAGGAGCCCTTGCGGCTCGGGGGTGGGCCGCCAGGACGGGCAGATGAAGAC
>JBBFLP010000137.1:0-4229 GCA_037478975.1 Armatimonadota bacterium | reverse complement strand
GGAACAACAGCTCGCCTGCCGGACAGCATCCGCTCCGGTGGCCGCGCAGCAGCAGGCTGACATAGCCGGACCGCAGGCGCAGGGCTGCCCCCCGGCCAGGAATCCGGCCGCGGTCAGGAGCGCGATCACCAGCGCCAGAGAGGTCCGCAAGCGCTTCATTGCAACTGTATTATACCATCGCTGCAGATAATGCGAATCAGTTGTATGTCCCCGTGGCGGAGCAAACGTCCCCGGGATACCATAAGCTGGAGATTCCCGCGAGAGATGCGCTGTTCCGCGGCATACGTCCACATACCCTTCTGCGCGTCAAAATGCCCGTACTGCGATTTCAACAGCTACGCAGGCATCTCTCACCTTGCCGCGCGCTATGTGGATGCTCTCTGCCGGCAGATTGAAGAGAGCCCGCCGGCCGGTGACGGTCCGCTGCGGACCGTCTTCTTCGGAGGTGGCACTCCGTCGCTTCTGTCTGCGGAATCGCTCGTGCGGATTCTGGAGGCGCTCCGGAGTCGCTTTGGGCTGGCAGAAGACGCGGAGGTGACTCTGGAAGCCAACCCGGAGAGTGCCGATCCGGAGGAGCTGAGCAGGCTCCGGCAGGCCGGCTTCAACCGCCTCAGTATGGGGGCGCAGGACTTCGACGATGATCTCTTGCGCGCGCTGGGCCGGGCACACGACCATCGCCGGTTCCTGCAGGCGTTTCAGGATGCCCGCGCCGCCGGATTCGACAACATCAGCTTCGACCTGATGTTTGCCCTGCCCGGTCAGACGCTGGACGGTCTTCGCCGGACGCTTGAGGCGGCCATCATGCTTCACCCGGAGCACATCTCGGCCTACTGTCTGACCATCGAGGAGGGCACGGCCTTCCACCGGATGTGGCAGGCGGGACGGCTGAACCTGCCCGGAGAGGAAGAGCAGGCGGAAATGTTCCTGTTGACCCGCTCCATGCTGGAAGACGCCGGTTACGAGCACTATGAGATCTCCAACTACGCCCTCCCTGGCCACCGTTGCCGTCACAACGAGGTCTACTGGAGGAACGAGCCGTACCGCGGGTTCGGACCGGGCGCGGTGGAGTTCGTCGAAGGAAGGCGGGTGATGTGGGAGCGGGACCCTGCAGAGTTCATCCGGCAGGTGGAGGAGAACGGCCGCGCGAGGGAGGTCTTTTCGGAGACGCTGGATGCCGAACGAGCCGCCGGCGAGTCTACGATGCTGGCGCTCCGGACCGCCGACGGAGCTGACCTGGCGGAGATCTCGCACCGGTTCGGGCTGGACGCGGAGCATCTCTTCCGGCGGGAGATCGAACGCTACAGAGCATCTGGCCTGCTGGTGCAAGGTGGCTGCCGCATCCGCCTTACCCGCTCCGGACAGCTGCTTGCCGACGAGGTGGCCGCCGCTTTCCTGCGCTAGGAGATGGCCGGGGTCACCGGCTCGCCGCCATCTCGGCACCGCTCGCCATGCTTTCCCACTCCACCGCCAACAGGGCGCGCAGGGGAGCGCCATCAGGATCGGCCAAGCAGGATGAGATTCCCGTGACCGCGATGAACTCCCCCGGTGCGGGCAGGTTCATCTGCTCCGGAAAGAGCACCCTGACCGCTGCGCTGCCGTCGTTCAGAACCACAAAGCGATCTGCTACCCCGGAGACTTCCTCCACCTTCCCGGCCACCCGCGCCAGCAAGCCGATGTTGTTCAGTCCCTTTCCCCCCGCAACTCCGCGCTGCCCGCGGCCGGAAGCCGGATCGTACCCTGCGTCGCCGCCTCCGAGATCCGCGATTCGCATCCCCAGCGGACGGACAGCCGCCGCCCCGCCAGGATAAACCGCCCACGCCTCGATGAACCGCTCGCCGTGCTCATTGGTTTTCAAAGAGCCGATGACACCCGCCTGAGTCCCGGCCGTCAGCCCGTGATTTCGTAGGTGCACCCGGATGCCGGACGAGCGGTCCGCGGCGGAGAGGTAGAACACGTCGGGGAATGCGGCGCTGACCACACCGTGACCCACACTGACCTCTTCGCCGTCCGGTTTGCTCTTCACGTCGCGCAGCGCCACAGGGTGTGCCGTCTGGACCGTGACCGACCATTGATGCACGGAACCTCCCGTCAGCACAGTCTGATCGCCGGAGTTCACGGCCCACCAGGCGAATCCCAGTTGCACAGGAGGCGCGTGGGGCGAGAAGTCCGGACGCCCGGAGCGGCTCAGCAGCGTGCCCTGCGGTGAGAGTTCCATAAAGTCAAATGCGCGCAGGGAAGACATCGCCACCCGTGTCCAGGACGTGGTGGATGCGGAGAACCAGGGGCACGGGCCCGCCACAAAGATCCGCCCGTTTTGCCGGATGGCTGGCCCGAAACGGCTGAGGCCCATCTGTCCGAACGAGTCCCGGATGGTCATCCGGAACGACACCTGGCCAATCGCGCCGGCGGTCTTCGGGTCCACCTGCGCCCCGCGCCGGAAGTGGACCACGCAGATGGCGGACGGTCCCGGATTGAGCACCAGCGTGATACCGCGGTAAGTCTCGGTGCGGCCGGGCATCTGCTCCCTGAGGCTGAAGGCGAAGCCTCCCGATCCGGCAGCCACGGTGACGAGATCCCAGTCCGGGTTCTGGAAAGCGGTGTCGTCGAATCGGACCTGAGAGGCGCCAACGAGCGAAGGCAGAACCGCAGCCAAGGCGCAGCACTGCAGAAATCGCGAGACAAGCGTGATAGTCTTGCGCACCGGCACGCGCATCCGGCCTCTGGAACTCCCTCCCCGGAGCAGGCTTGCAGGGAAAAGCTATGTGTAATGTCCCAGGACAAGCGGATTCCGGAAGTCCGATCGTCTGAAGACCGGCCCCCGGTGGCGGCGCACATCTGCCGGATGCGCGGCGGGGAAGCTCCACCCCGTCTTCCCTGCCAGCCCGGGCATCCGCACTCAGCGGCGCCGGGCACCACCAGCATACCGGCCCCCGTGCGGTGTGTCAAGGGGAAAAGAGCGGAAATGGGAATGAGAAGAGGAAGCCGGCGAAGGGACTCGAACCCCCGACCCGCGCATTACGAATGCGCTGCTCTACCAGCTGAGCTACGCCGGCAAGCGCCCTCCGGCCACAACCCGGGAGCAAAACATGCCGAGGGCCAGAATCGAACTGGCGACACGCGGATTTTCAGTCCGCTGCTCTACCAACTGAGCTACCTCGGCGCGGATCTCCCGGCTTTGCCGCACACCCACGCCCTCGTCCGGGCGTCACCAGGCATCCCGGCAGCCGGAGGGAATAGCGTCGGAAACGGGGATGACGGGACTTGAACCCGCGGCCTCTGCCTTGACAGGGCAGCGCTCTAACCGTCTGAGCTACACCCCCGCGAAACTCCCGCGGCGCGCTTTGTGCGCACCGGACCGTCCCCGGGAAATGCTCGCCGGGGTCCTGCCTCCCGCAGACCGGTCGTGGAACACCATATCTTACCGCAGTCTTTGCAGACCGTCAACGCCAGACCGGTTCCGGCCGCTGCCCCCGTCCGATTCCCGATCAGAAAAATGATTCCATATCCGGCGGGGTGGGGTTGGATGGTGGACCTTGACAGGCCTTGAAAAATAAAGGGTCTTTCCAGAGGCGCAATGGATGCCCAACCACTTGACCAGCATAGAACGTAAAAGGGGCGGCCCCGGTGGGGCCGCCCCGAAGCCGGGATGGTTCAGTCCTTCAGGCAGATCATCTGGTGGCAGGTGAACTCCGGTACGCTGAGGCGGACACATCCGTCGGCCGTTTCGAACGGCAGAGACTGGCCCTGAGGCTCCAGCGTCACCGCGGAGACGGCGCGGGGCAGGCGAAGCTCCACCGTCACATCGTGAAGCGGCACCAGGTCTTCGATGACCTCCACCGGGTAAGAGTCCCGCACATATCCCTCCGGCGAGATCTGCATCTGTGTCCCTCGCAGGTTCCGGGGGGCATAAAGCAGATGCAGCACCCACCGGCGTTCAGTCTCCTGACGCGTCAGAGTGACGCGCGCTCCCGACGGCAGATCAGTCCGAAGCGTCTCTCCGTCGCCCAGCAGCGACCGGATGGCTCTGCCGGCATATTCCCGGTAAGCCACAGCTCCCAGTGCGTGGTAGATGCTGAAGATGGGATGAGCCAGGTACAGCACATTTCCGCAGCGCACGGCGGCTGGATAGCCCGTTCTGTCGGCTGCGGGCGCGTGCTGGTGGCTGCAGTAGTGCCGCCAGGTGCGGTTGAAGTACGGCGCGCGGATCCAGCCTAGCCCCTCGCCCTTTT
>JBBFLP010000136.1:0-8893 GCA_037478975.1 Armatimonadota bacterium | reverse complement strand
ACCGGCAGATTCTGAACGAGGCGCGAGGCATCCTGGAGCGGCTCGGGCCGGTGCACCTGGAGGAGATCGCGCGGAAGCTGGGTCTGCCGCCGGCCGTCAAGGAGCCGGAGAAGGCGTGGGAGTACCAAGCTTCCCTGATGGATGCCCGCCTGCGCGAGAGGCTGGAGCAGCAGGGGGTGGACATCCGCGAGGAGCTGGGCGAGGCGCGTGCCCGCGAGCTGGCGGCCGCTCCTCTGCCCGAGCCGAAGCTCACTCCGGCCGGGCTGGAGGTGGACCGCATCATCGAGGGGATCGAGCGGATCGTCGAGAGCCGCTGCGGCATTGACCCTCAGACGGGGAAGGCGCGCCTGCGGGACGGGATGACCGGCGAGGAGTTCCTCAACCCGGTCACCGTGGGCCACATCTACATGATGAAGCTGGCCCACCTGGTGGACGACAAGATCCACGCCCGGTCCACGGGGCCCTACAGCCTGGTGACCCAGCAGCCGCTGGGCGGCAAGGCGCAGTTCGGCGGACAGCGCTTCGGTGAGATGGAAGTCTGGGCGCTGGAAGCCTACGGCGCGGCCTACACGCTGCAGGAGATCCTGACCATCAAGTCCGACGACGTGGTGGGACGCGTGAAGACCTATGAGGCTATCGTCAAGGGCGAGACCATTCAGGAGCCCGGGGTGCCGGAGTCGTTCAAGATCCTTGTCAACGAGCTCCAGAGCCTCTGCCTGAAGGTGTCGGTGGCCGA
Organism: Armatimonadota bacterium; assembly: GCA_037478975.1. GTDB lineage: Bacteria > Armatimonadota > UBA5829 > DSUL01 > DSUL01 > CALCJH01. The sequence continues at coordinate 8,157 of JBBFLP010000136.1, read as the reverse complement.
CGACCACGACCGCGAGATTGACCTGCGCGACAGCGATGACGAATACCCGGACAGTGATGATCCGGTGAGGGCGGCGGCGCGCAGACGTTCGCAGATCATCCGGATGACGCCCGAGGAGACCAGACTATGACGGACGCTAGGACATTCGACAAGATCCGAATCGGCATCGCCTCTCCGGACGAGATCCGCAGCTGGTCCTGCGGCGAGGTGAAGAAGCCGGAGACCATCAACTACCGTTCGTTCAAGCCGGAGCGCGACGGGCTGTTCTGCGAAAAGATCTTCGGTCCGGTCAAGGACTGGGAGTGCCACTGCGGACGCTATAAGAAGGTCAAGTTCAAGGGCATCGTCTGCGACCGCTGCGGCGTGGAGGTCACCCGCTCCAAGGTCCGGCGTGAGAGGATGGGCCATATCGAGCTGGCTACGCCGGTGTGCCACATCTGGTACCTGAAGGGCGTCCCGAGCCCGCTCAGCCTCATTCTGGACATCCCTCCGCGCAACCTGGAGAAGGTTCTTTACTTCGCCTCGTACATCGTGACGAAGGTGGACCGTGAGCGGCTGAACGAGCTGATGGATGACATCCGGCGCGTGGCCGCCATGGAAATCGAGCATATCCAGGAGCAGCGCGACGAGAACATCGCCCGGATCCGCAAGGAGGGCGTCCGCCAGATCCGCGAAGGCGGGGAGGAGGGCGAGGCTCTCTCTGAAGAGGATGCCGAGGGTGTTCAGAGAGATGTCGAGTCGCGCATCCGGGAGGAAGAGGAAGACGCCGAGGAGCGTATCGAGGACATCAACGCGGCGCTCCGGCTCATCGAGAGCGTCCAGAAGTTCGAGCTGATCACGGACGACCAGTACCGGCAGATCGAGCATCTGCTGGAGGTTGTGTCGGAACGGCTGGATCGCGATGTGACCGGCGTGTTCGAAGCCGGAATGGGCGGCGCGGCCATCCGGCAGCTTCTGGCCGAGGTGGACCTGGAGGCTCTCCAGCGCCAGCTGCGCACCGAGATCGCCCAGACCCAGGGACCGAAGCGGGCGCGCGCCATCAAGCGGCTGGAGATCGTGGACGCCTTCATCGAGTCCCGCAGCCGCCCGGAATGGATGATCCTGGAGTGCATCCCGGTCATCTCTCCGGAGCTGCGCCCGATGGTTCAGCTGGACGGCGGACGGTTCGCCACCAGCGACCTGAACGACCTGTACCGGCGTATCATCAACCGCAACAACCGGCTGAAGAAGATCACGGAGATCCGTGCGCCGGAGTCCATCGTCAACCATGAGAAGCGCCTGCTTCAGGAAGCGGTGGACGCGCTCATTGACAACGGGCGCCGCGCCCGCCCTGTGGTGGGTTCCAACAACCGGCCACTGAAGTCGCTCTCCGACATGCTGAAAGGCAAGGAGGGGCGCTTCCGGAAGAACCTGCTGGGCAAGCGCGTGGACTACTCCGGGCGCTCGGTCATCGTCGTCGGTCCGCACCTCAAGCTGCATCAGTGCGGACTCCCCAAGGAGATGGCGCTGGAGCTGTTCAAGCCGTTCGTCATGAAGACCTTGGTCGAGCGGGGCTTCACGACGAACATCAAGACGGCCAAGCGCATGATAGACCGGATGAAGCCGGAGGTCTGGGATGCTCTGGAGGAGGTCATCCACGAGCATCCGGTTCTGCTGAACCGTGCTCCCACGCTGCACAGGCTGGGAATTCAGGCCTTCGAGCCGGTGCTGGTGGACGGAAAGGCCATTCAGATCCATCCGCTGGTGTGCCACGCCTACAACGCGGACTTCGACGGAGACCAGATGGCGGTGCACGTGCCGCTCTCTTGGACGGCGCAGGCCGAGGCGCGCGTGCTGATGCTCTCCACATCGAACCTGTTCAGTCCCGCGGATGGCCGGCCCATCGTGGCGCCGGTGCAGGACATCGTTCTGGGGGCCTACTATCTGACCCAGATGGCGCCGGGTGAGCCGGGCGAGTTCGTCTATTCCTCGCCACAGGAGGCGCTGCTGGCTCACGACAACGGGGTGCTCCGGCTGCAGGAGCCGATCCGCGTGCGCATCACGGACCCGGCCACGGGTGAGAAGCGCATCGAGGTCACGACGGCGGGGCGGCTGATCCTGAACGGCATTCTGCCGGAGAGCCTGCGGTGGGTCAATGACCTGCTGGACAAGAAGAAGCTGGCCCAGCTGGTCAACCGCTGCTACGAGGCTGAAGGCCGGATGCGCACCATCCAGCTGCTGGACGAGCTGAAGAGTCTGGGGTTCCTCTACGCCACTAAGGGTGGGATCACCATCTCCATGACGGACATGGACATCCCGGCCAAGCGCGATGAGATCATCCGCCGGACAGAAGAGGCTGTCATCAAGCAGAATCGCTACTACGAGATGGGGCGCATCACCCAGAGCGAGCGGCGCAGCAACGTCCAGGAGCTGTGGATGAAGGCGGCCGATGAGGTGGCGGACGCCATTCTGGAGCACATCTCTCACGACAACCCGATCCACATCATCACGGATTCGGGAGCGCGCGGCAGCACCAAACAGATTACCCAGCTCGCAGGAATGCGCGGTCTGATGAGCGACCCGTTCGGGAACCTCATCGAGGACCTGCCCATCAAGTCCAACTTCCACGAGGGACTCTCTGTGCTGGAGTACTTCATCTCCACGCACGGAGCGCGCAAGGGTCTGGCCGACACGGCCCTGCGGACCGCGGACGCCGGGTACCTGACCCGGAGGCTGGTGGACGTCGCGCAGGACGTCATCATCCGCGGCCACGATTGCGGCACCACGCAGGGCGTCAAGGTGGCTGCCATCGAAGAGAGCGGCGAGGTCATCGAGACCCTGAAAGAGCGCATCCGCGGCCGGACGGCGCTGGAGGACATCCTGTTGCCGGGCGAAAGCGAGCCCGTCGTCCGCGCCGGCGAGATCATCACGAACGAGCAGGCGGCGCGCATCGAGGAGTCGGGCATCACGGAGGTCTGGATCCGCAGCCCGCTGATGTGCGAGCAGAGGCAAGGGGTCTGCTCCCGCTGCTATGGTCTTGATCTGGCCACCGGCACGGAGGTGGAGATCGGAACGGCGGTGGGCATCATCGCGGCGCAGTCCATCGGAGAGCCCGGCACGCAGCTCACGATGCGCACCTTCCACACGGGAGGCGTCGCGGGCAAGTATCTGACCGGCGTCGCCGAGGTCAAGAAGAAGAAACAGGAGTCCCTGCGCGAGCTGCATGAGGACATGCGGCAGGGCATCATCTCCTTTGACGAAGGGGAACACCACGCCGAGCGCGAGCGCACCCGGGCTATCCAGCAGGTTCTGAAGGTGCTGGAGGACCAGGTCCGCGGGTTGCTGCGGGTGGTGGAGCTTTTCGAGGCGCGCAAGCCCAAGGGGCAGGCCATCATCACGGAGGTCGGCGGCCGGGTGGCGGACATCGAGACCACGGGCCTCAAAAAGGTGGTCATCCACTCACCGCATCCGGTTTCGGAGCCGATCGGCTCCGGAGAGGTGCTGGCCGAGGACGTGGTGGATCCGGAGACCGGCGAGGTGCTGGCTCCCAAGGGCAGCGAGGTGAACGAGAAGCTCCTGCGCAAGCTGCGGGAGACCTCAGTCACAGAGGTGATGCTGCGGAAGACCCATCTGGTGCCCTACCGCGGCAACCTAGAGGTCGAGATCGGCGACATCGTGCAGCCCGGCGACCGGCTCACGGAAGGTCCGCTCGATCCGCAGAAGGTTCTGCAGCTTCAGGGCGTCCGCGGCGTGATGGATTACCTGGTGCGGGAGATCCAGAGCGTCTATAAGTCCCAGGGCGTGGACATCAACGACAAGCACGTCGAGGTGATCGTCCGGCAGATGCTGCGCAAGCGGAAGGTGGTGGAGCCGGGCGACACCACGTTCCTGCCGGGGCAGGTGGTGGACAAGTTCGTCTTCGAGGACGAGAATCGCCGGGTGCTATCGCAGGATCCTCCGGGGACTCCGGCGACGGCGGAATGGGTGCTGCTGGGCATCACCGAGGCGTCGCTGGCTACCGAGAGCTTCCTGTCGGCGGCTTCCTTCCAGAAGACCACGCGGGTGCTGACCGATGCTGCGGTGCGCGGCAAGGTGGACAATCTGGTCGGGTTGAAGGAGAACGTCATCATCGGACGGCTTATCCCGGCCGGGACGGGTCTGCCGATGTATCGGGACCTGGTGGTCACGGACGGCAACGGCGTTCTTCTGGCGCCCATCACCAGCCGGGCGCAGCAGGCGTCGCGCCAGCAGGAGGACTTTGCGGAGATCCTTCCCGTGGACCGGGCGCGGGACGTCCTGGCGGAGCCCGAGCCGGAACCCGAACCCGAGATGGAAGAGGACGTCGAGGAGGCGGTGGATCTTGCTCTGGAGTCCATAGATCTGGAGGATCTGGACGAGGAGGCTGTGGACGCGGAGATCGAGGCCGATTTCGACCCGACCTCCGAGGAAGCCGAGATCTGAGACCGGCCATCATCTGAACTGTCAGTTCCGGGGAGACAGGGTGCAGGCCCTGTTCTCCCCGGCCGATAATCTCTTTCCGGGCGCCGGCGCGCCTGAAAAACGCTGTTTTGTTGCCGGCGCGTTGCGGCGGATGTTGACAACGCCGCAGTGTTCCGGTATATTGTCACGGTTCGACCATTCGGGGCTGCCCCGCATAACGTCTTCGAGGGGCGCTCCGGCTCACGAAGGGGGCGATACGGCATCCAGCAGGCCAGTCGCAATTGACCGATTTTGACCTGGGTTCCCAGGCGTCTGTATGCCCCTCGTGTGTGTGTCGAGGGGTTTTTTGTTGCCGGGCGCGTGAGAGGGATGCCCGCCGTAGGCCCGGAAAAAGCCGCCCCTGCTTCGGGGTGGGCGATAAGACACGTTTCTGAAGTGGAGTAGGCCAGTCAGGTTATGCCAACGATCAGTCAGCTGGTGCGCAAGGGGCGACAGAAGGTCCGCAAAAGGACGGCTTCGCCCGCTCTGAAGAAGAACCCGCAGAAGCGCGGGGTGTGCCTGGTGGTGAGGACGGTTCCGCCGAAGAAGCCGAACTCTGCCCTCCGCAAGATCGCCAGGGTCCGCCTGACCAACGGGATGGAGGTCACGGCATACATCCCGGGCATTGGGCACAACCTTCAGGAGCACTCTGTGGTGCTCATCCGCGGAGGCCGCGTGAAGGATCTGCCAGGAGTGCGCTACCACGTGGTGCGCGGCACGCTGGATACTGCCGGAACGCGCGATCGCAAGAGCAGCCGCTCGAAGTACGGGACCAAGAAGCCCAAGTAAGGTTTGACGACGGCTGGCGTTCCCCCGGGGGAAGCGCCAGCAGGGGAGTCTGGAGAGACCAGGAGCAAATGCCGAGAAAAGGACCTGCCAGAAGACTGCCGATTCCGCCGGATCCGGTCTACGGGAACGTGCTGCTGCAGCGCTTCATCAACCGCGTGATGATGCGCGGGAAGAAGAGCCTGGCCGAGAAGATCGTCTACGGGGCGCTCGAAGAGATCGAGGCCAGAACAGGCCGCCCCGGGATCGAGATCTTCGAGACCGCGCTGCGCAACGTGATGCCGGTGCTGGAAGTCAAGCCCCGGCGCGTGGGTGGCGCCACCTACCAGGTGCCGGTGGAGGTCCGTCCGGAGCGCAGGACCTCTCTTGCCATCCGCTGGATCGTGACCAATGCGCGCAAGCGCGGCGGGCGCACTATGATCGAGAAGCTGGCGGGAGAGCTGATGGACGCCGCGAACAATCAGGGCGCATCCATCAAGAAGAAAGAGGACGGGCACCGGATGGCCGAGGCGAACAAGGCGTTCGCCCACTACCGGTACTAGCTCCGGTTCGAGCATCTCTTTTCGGGGGCGGGCTGACTGCGAAGGAATGTCCGCCCCTGAGTTTGCCGTCCGGCCCGGGGCCATCTTGAGGCCGGCAAGAACTTGCCGCTGTACGGCAACGACGTTTCTTTTCGGAAGTTGACATAGCAGACACAGGGATCAGAATGCGGAAGTTCCCGCTGGAAAAAGTCAGGAATATCGGGATCGCCGCGCATATTGACGCGGGGAAGACCACCACCACGGAGCGGATCCTGTTCTATGCCGGGCGGATCCATCGCATGGGTGAGGTGCACGATGGCGCCGCCACGATGGACTGGATGGAGCAGGAGCAGGAGCGCGGCATCACCATCACGTCTGCCGCCACGGCCTGCGAGTGGCGGGGGCATCAGATCAACATCATTGACACGCCGGGCCACGTGGATTTCACCGTGGAGGTGGAGCGCAGCCTGCGGGTGCTGGACGGCGCGGTTGCGGTGTTCAGCGCCGTGGAGGGCGTGCAGCCCCAGTCTGAGACGGTGTGGCGGCAGGCCAACCGCTACAATGTCCCGCGCATCTGCTTTGTCAACAAGATGGACCGCGTGGGGGCGGACTTTTTCAAGGTGGTCCAGCGCATCCGGGAGCGCCTGGGGTCGAACGCGGTTCCGGTCCAGCTGCCCATCGGGCAGGAGTCGGACTTTGTTGGCATCGTGGATCTGGTGAAGATGAACGCGGTCATCTATGGCGACGACCTTGGCGTCAAGATGGAGACCGTGGAGATTCCAGCGGAGATGCGTGACCAGGCTGAGGAGTGGCGCGAGAAGCTGTACGAATCGCTGGCGGAGGTGGATGACCACCTGCTGGAGCGCTACCTTGAGGGGCATCCCGCTTCGGAGGAAGAGCTGGTGGCGGCGGTGCGGCAGGCCACAATCCGGGGCACGGCGGTTCCGGTTCTGTGCGGCACAGCCTTCAAGAATAAGGGCGTGCAGCTCCTGATGGACGCCATTGTGGATTTCCTGCCCAGCCCCGTGGACATCGGGCCCGTCTCGGGTGTGCATCCGCGCACGGGCGAGACCATCACCAGGGAGCCTTCCGATAGCGCCCCGTTTGCCGCGCTGGCGTTCAAGGTGATGTCTGACCCCTATGTGGGACGTCTGACGTTTTTCCGTGTATACTCCGGAACGCTGGATAAGGGCGCGCAGGTCTACAATGCCTCCCGGGAGAAGCGCGAGCGCATCGGGCGCATTCTGAGGATGCACGCGAACCACCGGGAGGATGTGGACAAGGTCTATGCGGGGGATATCGTCGCCGCCGTCGGCCTGAATGAGGCCGGGACGGGCGACACGCTTTGCGACGCGAATAACCCCATTCTGCTGGAGTCCATCACCTTCCCGGAGCCGGTCATCTCCGTCGCCATCGAGCCGAAGACCAAGGCCGATCAGGAGAAGATGGGCGTGGCCCTACAGAGGCTGTCGGCGGAGGATCCGACGTTCCGCACCTATACGGACGAGGAGACCGGCCAGACCATCATCGCCGGTATGGGCGAGCTCCATCTGGAGATCATCATAGACCGGCTGTTCCGGGAGTTCAAAGTTGAGGCCAACCACGGCCGTCCCCAGGTGGCGTATCGTGAGGCTATCACGAAGCCGGCGCGGGCGGAGGGACGCTTCGTGCGGCAGACCGGCGGCCGTGGACAGTACGGGCACGTGGTGCTGGAGGTGGAGCCGCTGGAGCCCGGGCAGGGATTCGTTTTTGAGAACGCCATCGTGGGCGGCGTGGTCCCGAAGGAGTACATCCCGGCGGTGGAGGCCGGGGTGCGGGAGGCTCTGGACACCGGAGCGCTCGCCGGTTATCCCATCGTGGATATCAAGGTGCGCCTGGTGGACGGTAGCTACCACGAGGTGGATTCTTCCGAGATGGCGTTCAAGATCGCCGGTTCGATGGGATTGAAGGAGTGCGTCCGGCAGGCCGCTCCGGTCATCAAGGAACCGGTGATGTCGGTAGAGGTGATCACGCCGGAGGAGAACCTGGGGGACGTGATCGGCGACCTGAACTCCAGGCGCGGCCGGATAGACGGTATCGAGGCGGGACCGGCGAACACCCAGGTGATCCGGGCGTATGTGCCGCTGGCCGAGATGTTCGGTTACGCGACGACGCTGCGCTCAATGACGCAGGGACGGGCTTCCTACACAATGGAGCCCTCGCACTACGAGGAAGTGCCGAAGGCGCTGGCCAGCGAGCTTCTGGCGAAGTATCAGGGACAGCCCGTGGGGGCGTGAGTCCGGGCCGGAGGAGCTGCGCGGGCCTGGAGCGGGTCCGCCTCCCGGCGGCGGTCTAGAAAGGATCGTAGAGGAGTTGGCAAAGCAGAAGTTTGAGCGGACGAAGCCGCATGTGA
>JBBFLP010000135.1:965-8945 GCA_037478975.1 Armatimonadota bacterium | reverse complement strand
ACGTAGCCGCTCCCCGGGTCCGTGGGAGACGTCCCGATGGCATACTGATACTCCACAATCCCCGACTCAGGGTCCGTGGAACTCCACGACGCGGACAGAACCGAAGCGCTTGAGGTGAACCGGCCCGTGTCGGTCACCACTGGCGTCGTGGGAGGACTCAAATCCGGCGATGGCTCATACTCGACTATGAAGCCATGGTTGGTTCTTTCATAAATGTCGCACCAGTAACCGTCCTCTGTTCTGATCTCGAGATAGTCCTCTCCCTCACAGCAGTTGTTCGGCTCGCCGGTACGCCAGGCAGCAAAGGACCACGGTTCGCCCGTCACCCACCGCCAACCTCCTGCGGGCTCTGAGTAGTCAGGTGCCGCCTTGTCTTGATAGCCTCCTATCCACCATATTACAGTGTCGGGAAATAACTGTATCAGCCACTGGGCTACCCACTCCTGTTCCTGAAGGCTCGTGATGGTCGCGAGGTGGCCACGCATCCCGTTGAACGTGCTCTGGGCGGCGAGGTCTCTTGCCTCCCCCCAGGTGACCCGGGCCCTGACAAACTCGTAATAGTGCCCGTTGGCCGGGTTGAAGGTATTCTTAGGGGGGTCGCCCGCCAGCACGGTTAGGCGGTAACCGCCAACCTGCGTGGCCGCCAGCGGACCGGTGCCGGAGATCGGGTTGGCGATCTTCACCCCCGGTAGAACCGGAAGCTCGATCTGGCCGAGAAGGATGGACGAGCCAGACTGCGTGCCGTAGTTCTCAAAGATCCACTCGGTCGGACCATTGTAGCCAGCCGGTGCATAGGTCAGTTGGACCTTGTAGACCACCTTCTTCCCACCGATGCTCAGCGGAGCCTGCTGGGTAGTGGTGGTGTAGAAGTTCAGGATGATCGAGCTCTGAGCATAGTCCGGACCCGCCCAGACGATCATGTCGGTCCACGTCTTGACCTCACCCGGTGTGAGCGGAGCCTTGTAATCGAAGCGGACGAACGGATCGGTGACAGGCCAATCCGGACGATACCAGGCAGCCTTCGCGCCGGTGTCAGAACCCGCGGGCGGAGCCGGCGGGATCGCTGACTGCCCATCTACCCCAAGATTGAAGCCGTCGGTCGTGGTCGGGCGGGTGCCCAAAGCAAGACTGTTGTGGCCGCTGTTGGTGGGAGAGCTGAATGTCCCACCCGAACCGGCACGCATCAGAACAACCCAGTTGACCTCGTCTGCGACCGCGGCGCCGGGTATAGCCAGTGTCACCACCAGAGTTGGCAGCAGGAGCCCGAATACCACGCGGACAACTCCACGCCACACCCTGACAACGTCCTCCCTCATTTCTCACCTCTGCAAGACACGGCGACGGCTCCGGCCGGGCCGGTAGTTAGCCTATCCTACCACTGTCCTCGCGCCGGGTCAAGGATTTCCGCAAAAGATACTGCTAGGGGAAAAGCTGCCACCTACCCCACCGGGACAATCTGACATCCGGGAAGCGCGGGAGTGTTGACGCAGGGCACATCAGAGGGGCAGAGAACACGCGACCCGACCTACCAGTCAGTCAAGGAGTCATTGTCGTAGAGATCCCGGCAAGCGCTCCCGGCCTTTCTTTAGTGAAGCTAACCTCCATTGGGAAGCCAACTCCTTCTCACCAGGATTCTACAGCCAACGATATCTTCCAGACTCCGCCGGACCGCCGGGGTTGACACGGAAGAGCCTGACCAGTTGGGGGGGGTGCTGGACAGCCCCTCAAAAAGTATGTGCAACACGTTCGCACGTAAAAAACTGTCTGCAAATATGTTGACAGGCGGCCCGCAATGCGGTATAAATGAAGTGCATCAGGAATTCCCGGGGCTTGCTCCGGGATGGCAACCGGCCTGGAGACGGCAACGGTGCCCTGAGGGCAAAAGCCCTCGATGTGCGGGACCAGTTGAGTCCCGAAAGATAGTCTCAAGGCTTCTGTTTTGACGTCTCCGTGGCCATCGCGCTGATGCGCGATGGCTTTGTTGTTTGCCCCTGGTGCTTCTTCAAGACCAAGACGCCGCCGCAGGCGGCAAGTTAGAGGAGGCACACAGTGAGCGAAACCACTCGTAACAACGATCGCTGTCCCTGTCCTTCGGCTGCGGAGCCGACCGAGTTCACCCTGCCGCCCCTGCCCTCCCTGATCACCAAGCCTCTGGGGCTGGAGGGATGGAGCAACCTTGAGCCGGTTCTCCTGGCCGCTCTGGTAACTGAGGAGCCCCTGCTGCTGGTGGGAGCCCACGGGACCGCCAAGAGCCTACTTCTGGAGCGCCTGGCCAAGTCGCTTCAAATGGACTACCGCTTCTATAACGCAAGCCTGATCAACTACGATGACCTGGTGGGGGTACCCATCCCCGACGAGAAGCGCGAGAATCTCCGCTACATCAGCACCCCCTCGGCCATATGGGGCACGCAGATCGTCTTCTTTGACGAGATCAGCCGTACCAAGCCGGAGCTCCAGAACAAGCTGTTTCCCATCATCCACGAGAAGAGGGTCCAGGGCATTGCGCTGGAAGGGCTTCGCTACCGCTGGGCAGCCATGAATCCTCCACCTGAGGAGGATGCCCTGGAGGAGGAAGCGGAGGTCTACTTTGGAGCCGAGCCTCTGGACCCCGCCCTCGCAGACAGATTCACCTTCGTCGTCGAGGTGCCTTCCTGGCAGGACCTCACACACGAAGAGAAGAGAGCCATCCTGAGGGATCAGTTCGCAGGACCATCAGGGTTCACCACCAGACCGCCACAGCTGATCGAACAGGCACGCCGCTGGTATGAGCGGTTCAAATCTGAGGAACCGGCTGCGCTTGTGGACTATGTGGTCGCCGTGCTTTCGAGCCTTGAGTCTCAGGGCGTCAAGTGCTCGTCCCGCCGGGCGGCCATGCTTCACCGCGGCATTCTGGCCGTGCACGCCTCCCGGACCGCGCTCTTCGCAAGCGCCTGGCCGGACGTTCCGTGGCAGGTCATTGATTGGAGCACGTCGGCCATCATCGCCCTCCGGCACTGCCTGCCGCACACGGCGCAGGGGAAACGTCCCGGGGATGACATCCTGCTGGCAGCGCATCGCCACGCCTGGGAGATGACCAGGCTCGACGAGAACAACCCCTGGAGGAAGCTGCTTACAATATCCGATCCCGTCGAGCGATGCCTCACCGCTATTGAGCTATCCGACAGGATGTCGGACGACGACCTTTCACAGGTCCTCCTCGATAGCCTCTCCGCAGTAGAGCAGGATTGGGTCAAAAGCTGCCTCGCCTTCGTTTCCTATCTGGCCCTCCATCGGACCAGATCACTCATGGCGACCGCTTACGAGACCCTGGCTACCTACGTGCGGCCGCTGCTCGAACCGCATACCGGCGCGGAGACGGTCTATGACGCCACAGCCCGCGCCCGCTGCCGCAGCGCCCGGGATATGGCGGCCCGTCTCCGTTCGAACGCTCGCGCTGACCAGGCCTTTCGGGCTCGTGCCAAGGCGAACCTGCTCTCCGCTTTGATCCCAACCGCGTACGGGCAAGTCACGCCCTCGGAGGTGGGCAAGCTCTTCGATAGGATGTTGGACCGACTTGGCGACAAGGTTCCAGCGAAAGGAGGAAACTAAGATGAATAGAACAGGTCAAAGAGCGTTGTACCAAACGACACGTTTGCTCCACTGTGGCGGGCACGGATACAGACGTTGCTTTCCGTTCGTTGAGCGCACGCCGGATCCCGTCATATTCGAGGTGACGTCCCTCTCAGAAGGCGTTACAGAGTTCTCCTTGAACAGCCTCGACTTTGTTGTGCATCATGCCCCATCGCTGAAAAGGCATCATCTTCCCAGATGGAAAGATGCGCGTCAACTCGATCTCTTCCTGCGCAGGCAGGGAACAACACTGTCTGATGTGGACCATCTGGCTGCACAGCTACCGGCAGTGATGATAGGATGGGAGGGACCCTTCCGGCGCTTCCCGGACTGCGGCGTTCTTTGCATCGACATTAGTCTCACCCTGGCTGTTCTCAGCCGTACGGTAGGATGCATCTTCTTCAGAGACAGAAAGCCCGATTATAGCTATGATCACATCTTTTCCCAGAGAGTCGTATTCGACGGAGAACTGGGTAACAGGTTCACAGGACAGTTGGAGGGGATAATATAATGGTCTGTTGTGCCACTCCGGAGCAATATCAGAAAACTCATCGAGAGCTGAGAGCGCGAATACTCAACGTGTTGCCAGCGGCGAGCCTCCAGATGGACCGGTTCTTCTCTCTGGTAGACATCACCATATCAAGGCGCACAGAATCTGCCGCGGTCGAGATCGGATGGCAGCCGCGGCTGCACATCAATCCTGATTTCATTGACGCCTACTGCCAGAGAGACGAACACCTGCTCATGCTGATCATGCACGAGATGTACCACATCATCCTCGGTCACTCCCGCCTTTTTCCGCGGGCAACGTGGACGGATAATGTGGTATTCGACGCGGTGATCAACGCGCTTCTATGCCACGAGTTCCAAGAAGAGGTATACCTGGAGTTCTTCCGGAACATCAATGGCGACGAGGACCTTGTGTCGCGGCTCCTTCGGCCCCCAGCCGGCTGGCCAAAGACGCGGTCCGTGCACAGGGATGCTTCAGAGGCCGAAAGGGCCGTGTTGGAGCGCTTGTACGGTTCCCGAAGGAGCCAGGTCACCTATCAGGAGATTCGCGACCTCCTGGGAGAGGAGCTTAAGGAGGAAGGCGTCGGTTCCTGTGTATTGCTGGGGGCGCATGGCAACGGAGATGCCTGCCAAATGACCCCTGCTGAAGCGGGCGGGGACCTGCCAGACGGTGCGGAACCGGGCGATCAGGACGAAGGCGACGGCCGTCCTGAAGGCCCTGAGCCGCAGCCCAGCAGAAACTTATCGGACGAAGCCGCGATTCAGGATGGGCTATTCTCGGATATCCTTCGAAAGACGGTGGAAGGCTGGCCGGACTCGGTTCGCACGGGTCTCCAGCGAGGCCTCGGGCAAACCGCCGCCTCTTTTCTTCTCCCAGTGTCACGCCGTCCCCGGGCGCAGTTCCTTGCAGCACTCGAGAGCCTGTTGAAGCGGGCGGGAGTGCTGAATCCGAGCGCCGAGCGGCCTCTGACCCGGCGAAAGGTCGACAGAGAGGTAGACTTCGTCACTTTTGTGCCGGAACTTAGAGACAGACGCTCTCACACGTGGACGACGATCACAGGCGAAAGCCCTTTGCTCTACACATCGGTAAGTAAACGGCTGATGCCCAAGCTCGAGCCAGCTGCAAGAGCGCATGTTTACCTGGACATCAGCGGTTCCATGTCAGATTGTCTGCCGTGGCTCACTTCCGCCCTGGATCCGTTGGAGAAGAAGGGGCTCTGCCGGCTCTTTGTCTTCAGCACGGTGGTCGACTCCATCCGTCACCGGCAGTTGCTGAGACAGAGGGTCCAGAACACGTACGGCACCGACATAGGATGCGTCTATGAACACGTCCTCTCGCTCCCCCCGCCAAAGACACCCCGGCGGATCGTCATTCTGACTGATGGTTATACGGGCGTACCAACTAGGAATCAGGCGCGCGAGTTTGCGGAGCGGAAGATTTCAGTGTATGTGGGAGTCACGCATCCGGCCTCTGAACATGGAGGATACTATGACGAGCAGCTTAAGCCCTACGCAAAGGTGTTCGAGCGCCTTCCGGCTCTGCCTGGATAGATGAGGGGATCCTATGGCTTTGGACCACAGAATCGAGTTCTTCATTCCGACCAGGTGTTCCTGTACGCAACCTCTGGACCCCTCGCTCAGGAATGCCGCACTCGAGAAAGTCAAGGAACAGCTGGGCCACTGGTTCGGAGGGTGCACATCCGTGTCGGCGAAGGGCCTGTGGACGTCAGACGACCACGGTCTGGTCCGGGAGGACGTTGACATCGTCTTCTCAAACGCCAGCAGCGAAAAGCTAACGGAGCACCGTAAGGAACTCGACGTCCTTGCCAGCGAACTGGCAGCGGAGCTTGGACAGGAGGCGATAGGCTACCGCATCGACTACCGTCTGGATTTCGGCTCGTCCGATGCTACCATTTGTGTTCACAAAGCTGCGCTGACTGCCCGCAGGGCATCAAGCAGTCACCTTCGGCTGGCCCGGGCATTCGCGCTGGCCTCCGAGGCCGGGCGGCTTTCCGACGCTGACTCGGTCAGCCGTCTGTTCTCCGGTTTGCTCGGATTTGCGCCCGCCACGACGCCCCTTGACGTATCGAACTGGAAGACAGACGCGGCTGCTCTGGTGGCGCCGGGGACGCGGCCGGCTGTGGTGGCTGAGGCCCATGGGTGCCGTGTGGTCTTTGTGCATCTTGCAGGAGATAGCATCTCCCCGTCCGTGGTGAGAGCTGTTGTCGAGGCTGCGGCGGCCAGTCTGGCGGACAGCCTGCGTTTGATCGCGGTCATACGAAACGGAGATGGCTCTCACTGGAGCATCGCTTCTCCTCGCCCACACGTCGGACTGACTTCAGGGCTTCAGCGCGGAGTGCGCAGATTTACTCTGCGGGCGGGTGAACTCAGCCATTCGGGTCTGAGAAGACTCCTTGCACTCGACTGTACCAAAGCCAGACTACCGGAAGATGTCGCCGCAATCGTCGACAAGGCGATGGACACCCGGACTCTCTCCGCGGAGTTCTTCGCCGAGTATCAGAGGGTGTTCGACCGCGTCAAGAGCCAGGTTGCCACCCTGAGGAAGGACGCCAAGAAACATGAGTTCACCCTGAACCTTCTTAACCGCCTGATGTTCATCGCCTTCATAGAAAAGAAGGGGTGGCTCTCAATCAATGGCGATACCGGATACCTAAAAGGTCTATGGGCTGATTATGTCCGCCACAAGGGGCCAGGCTCGAACTTCTACAGAGACCGGCTCCGTCCTCTGTTCTTCGAGGCGCTGAACTGCCCGAAGGAGCATCGTCCCGATACAGCGGCGTGTCTGGGGGATGTCCCCTATCTTAACGGAGGCCTTTTCTCCCTCTCGGATATCGACGCGAATCCACGGGTTACCGTGCCGGACGAGTCTATTGAAGACATCCTGCACAACCTCTTTGACCCGTTCGACTTCACCGTCTCAGAAGATACGCCGCTGGATGAGGAGGCTTCGGTGGACCCGCACATGCTGGGCCACGTATTCGAGCGCCTGGTCGTCAACAGGCACGAGAAGGGAAGCTATTACACTCCGGCTGGAATCGTCAGATTTATGTGCCAGGAGGCCCTCAAGGACTATCTCGTGAACGCCGTGCCTGAAGAGAGTCCTGAGGCCATAGCTCGCCTGGTGGACCACCGGGACTGCTCTCGCCTGATCTCTCCCGAAAGAATCATCCACGCTCTCGAGACCGTAAAAGTGTGTGATCCGGCCTGCGGAAGCGGCGCCTATCTCGTCGGCATGATGCAGGAGCTTCTGGAGCTTTTCGCTTGCCTGATGTCCGGAAGCGGCAAAACCGGAGAAGCGAAGTATCACCGGAAGCTGAAGATCATCCAGAACAATCTTTATGGTGTGGATATCGATCCGATCGCGGTGAATCTCGCCAGGCTCCGGCTGTGGTTGTCCGTTGCCGTCGACTATGAGGGAGACTCCCCTCCCCCTCTGCCGAACCTGGACTTCAAGATCGAGACAGGGGACAGTCTTACGGGGCCCGCGCCCGGCCACGCCACCAATATGGATCTATTCCACTATACCTACTTCGCCGAACTGAAGCGGCTGAAGGACGAGTTTGCCCGGCCGATGGGGCAAGAAGAGCGGGATCGCCTCCGGCAGCAGATCGAGGAAAAAGAACGCGAGATTGCTCACTGGCTCAAGCACAAAGGTGAGAAGGTCCCGGGCTTCGACTGGCAGGTCCGGTTCGCTGAAGTCTTCTTTGCCACTTCGGAACGCACGAGCACTGCGGGGACAGTTGGCACTGGCTTTGACATCATCGTCGCCAACCCTCCGTATGTCCGGTCCGGCTCGATCCAGAAAGAGCTTGGAGGCGATTACAAGAAAAGGCTTGCCCG
>JBBFLP010000135.1:0-955 GCA_037478975.1 Armatimonadota bacterium | reverse complement strand
TGTATGTCTTCTTCTATATCCGGGCCATTCAGTTGCTTCGTGAAGGAGGCACCCTGGCCTTCATCTCAAGCAACAAATGGCTCCGTTCAGAGTACGGACAGCCCCTCCGCGCTTATCTTCAGCGACATTGCCGTATATTGAGCATCACGGACTTTGGGGAGCTTCCGGTGTTTGAGAGCGCCACAGCATACCCTATGGTCTTCATCGCCAGGAAGGATAAGGGTTCAGCACAGACTCCGGTACTGACTCTTGTGAAATCACTCGCCCCTCCCTATCCTGATGTTCTGTCGCTAGTGCAGAAGACCGGCTTCCGACTGCCTGATGGGAGCATCAATGCCGATGAATGGACCTTGTGTAGCATCCAGTCCTTTCAAATCCTGCGCCGTATGGAACACGGCGCCGTTCCTCTGCATCGTATCTTGCAGGAGGCTAATAACAACATCTATTACGGCATCAAGACCGGTTGCAACGCGGCATTTGTGATAGATGGCGCCAGGCGCGCGGAGCTCATCGCCGCAGATCCGAACAGTGCTCAGGTGATCAAACCATTCATTGAGGGCAAGGACTTCAGCCGATGGCACGTTCGGGAAAGGGACCTGTGGCTCCTGTTTATCCCTTGGCACTTTCCGAGACATTTGGATCCTTCTATCACAGGACCCTCCGCTGAGGCTGAGCAAGACTTCCAGGAGCAGTTTCCCGCGGTGTATGAGCATCTCCTGAAATACAAGGAACCATTGGCCAACCGAAACAAGACAGAGGTTGGTCGAATATACGAATGGTATGCGCTCCAGCGGTGGGCGGCCACCTACTACCCCGAGTTTGACCGGCCCAAGATCGTTTACCAGGAGATATCCGCCACTCAATCATTCGCACTGGCAGAGCCTGGCTACTATCTGAACAACAAGCTTTTTATGATTCCGGGCCTCAACCTGTTCCTGCTGGGGATCCTGAACTC
>JBBFLP010000134.1:0-8991 GCA_037478975.1 Armatimonadota bacterium | reverse complement strand
TCGTGTCCCGGAGGCAGGCCAGGGCAGCAACTGCCGGTCTTGCGCTCCGGTCCGAAGCTCTTTATTGCCGAGATAGCGGCAATGGCCACGATGACACCCAGGATGAGCAGTTTCTGTTTCATAGGCGCTTTACCGTCCCAGTCTCGAAGGCAGGATAGCGGAGAAGCATTCCCGCTCCTCGGCAACATCAAACTCCCGCGGGCTCCATTGCGGCCGTGGCCGAGGACGTGAGACGTTCGATTACTTTACGAGCATCTTCCAGGGAACTGGAGTTACGCAGAGAGTAGAAAATCATCTGCCCCTCGCGGCGCTGCCTCACCAGCCCGGCGTGGCGCAGGGTGGCCAGGTGATGTGACACCGTGGACTGAGGCAGTCCCAGCGCGGGTACGATCCGGCAGACGCACATTTCGCCTTCCCGGGCCAGCAGATCCACGATGCGCAGACGTGTCAGGTCTCCCAGAGCCCGAAAAAGCTCCGCCAGTTCTTCAGCGTTGTTCATCGGCTTATCCATATGCATTGATATTACCACGCTCCGCTCCCGTCCGATGTCTGTATCTCCCTGCCGCGATCAACCCAGCGCACCGTAAATCATCCCCGCGATGGTAGCCATCACGATGACCAGGGTCACGAACACAACGGTCTTGCGGGTTCCCATGATGGAGCGGATGACCAGCATGTTCGGCAGAGACAGGGCCGGTCCCGCCAGAAGGAGCGCAAGCGCCGGGCCCTTGCCCATCCCGCTGCCCAGAAGCCCCTGAAGGATGGGCACTTCCGTAAGGGTGGCGAAGTACATAAAGGCGCCCACGACCGATGCGAACAGGTTCGCCTGCAGACTGTTGCCGCCCACGGCCTTCGAGACCCATTCCGACGGGATGAGTCCCTCGTGGCCGGGCCGCCCGAGCAACAAGCCGGCGACAAGCACCCCCATCAACAGCAGAGGCAGGATCTGCTTTGCGAAGCTCCAGCTGGATTCGAACCAACTGCCCGCCTCGTCCGTCCGGGTTCCAGTGATGACGCTAAGCCCGATGACGCCCACGGTGAACGGAGCCAGCGGCTCGTGCGGGACCAGCAGGGCCGTCACCGTGACAGCCCCAGCCGCAAGCACCAGCTTCCAGGCCTCCACATTCATCCACAAAACCATCACCACGGCGAGCATGGCGGCCGCCGTAGCAGTGATGGCCCACTTAGCGCTGTAGATGGCAGCCCAGGCGCCTGTCTGTACGGCGGGCTTTCCCCAGTTGGCGAACACGAGAATGGCCACCAGCAGGGCGAAGAAGACCGCGTTCTGCCAGAGGGGCCGGACGGGATCTTCCTCCGGAAGCGCCATTGCAGCCTCGGCGCGGTTCTCCTCTTCTTTTCGGAAGATCAGATGCATCAACAACCCGATGACCACACTGAAGGTCACAGCTCCCACCGCGCGAGCCACGCCCATCTCCAGCCCCAGGACGCGGGCGGTCAGGATGATGGCCAGCACATTGATGGCCGGCCCGGAGTAAAGGAAGGCGGTCGCCGGACCCAGTCCCGCCCCCATCCGGTAGATGCCCGCAAACAAAGGGAGCACGGTGCAGGAACAGACGGCCAGAAGCGTGCCGGAGACGGAAGCCACACCATAGGCGAGCAGCCGGTTGGCCTTCGGCCCCAGATACCGTATGACGGACGCCTGGCTGACGAACACCGCAATCGCTCCTGCGATGAAGAAGGCGGGAATCAGACAGAGCAGCACATGCTCACGGGCGTACCATTTTGCCAGGTGCATCGCTTCCAGCACCGCAGTGTCGAACCGCGCGGCGCCGACGGGCAGGAAGAAGAAAACGAGGAAGACGGCCGTGATGATGGCCAGGGGGCGGTATTCGGTTTTCCAGTCCATCGGTCTCTCTCCGAGGCTCCAGACCGGAGCCTATCTGTGTATCTATATATTTAGATGATTCGATGTTATCCTCAGATTCATATCATTGGCCAGTGGCACTTTTTTCCCGCCGGGAGTGCCTGCGATCTCCAGCAAGACCAGCCCTAGCTTCCCAGACGCAAGAGTGGGCAGATTTCCGCAAAAAAGCGCCAATATTTGCTTGACGCGAACGCTTCCGGGTCCTACAATGGGTTGAGGCAAGGAGCGACTGGCCACAGGATGTGGCGGATATAGAAGGTCTACTGGAGTGAGTGGAGAAGCTTCGCGCGGGCTTCGGCGTCTTGCGGCGGCGCTGGCAGCCCTGGTGTTACTGGCGTGCGCCGCGCATCCCCTCCCGGCATCTGTCACCATCTCGTCCGACACCTATGTCGGCCCGGCGGACACAACGTACGACGGGCAGAGCGTCACGGTAAGCGACTGCACCCTGACCATAGACGGGGCTCATTCCCTTGCGGATCTGGCTGTCGTCTCAAACGGGCGGGTCACCCATACTTCCTACTCGGGCGACCCGGACCAGAGGCTGGACCTGTCTGTCGCGGGCGATCTCACGATCGAGTCAGGCTCATCGGTGGATGCCAGTTACCGCGGGTATCCCCGCAATGAGGGTCCGGGCGCCGGAGGGGCAGGCGGTTATATCGGGACCGATGCAGGCTCAGGCGGCTTTGGTGGAAACGGCGGCAGTAGCACTGGCCCGGGTGGCGTCGCCTATGGTTCCATCACCGAGCCCGCCGACTGGGGAAGCGGCGGGCACGACCTGTTCTTTCCGGGCGGCGCCGGCGGAGGAAGGATCCGGCTGAACGTCGGCGGCAGGCTGGTGGTGAACGGAGCCATCTCCAGCAATGGCGACTCGCCATCTCTGCATCCGTGGGGACAGGCGGGATGCGGCTCCGGAGGGAGCATCTGGATCACGGCTGCGGTTATCGAAGGCTCCGGTTCCATAACCGCCCGGGGCGGCGGCGCGGCGTATCTGGCCACGGGAGGAGGAGGCGGACGGATCGCCATCCACTGCGGGACGAACTCGTTCACGGGAACTCTTTCCGCATCCGGCGGGCCGGGCGCCTACCCAGGCGGGGCAGGAAGCATCTACACACGCGCCGGCTCCAGCGCGGCCGGAGTGGTGCTGATTGACAACGAGGGGCCCGCCGGGGCTCCCACACCGCTTACATTTGCCGCACCCGTGGAACTGACGGTGCGCCGCGGAGCCAGGGCCGTCCTCGCTGCGGGCACGACCTTGCGCTCACTGGCCTGCGACGCAGGCGTGCTGACAGCTCATAATGGCGCTTCATCACTGATCGCAAGCGTCAACGGAAATGCGGCGCTCTCGAACGCCAGCACAGTGCTGGGAAACGTGACGCTGGAAGTGGGCGGAGACCTGTTCGTCTCTCAGGACAGCCGCTTCGATGCGTATCAGGCCGGGTTTCCTCCCGGGGAGGGGCCGGGAGCGGGACAGACCGGAGGATACATCGGCACCGACGCGAGCGCCGGAGGACACGGAGGCAACGGTGCTGACGGTCTGAATCCGGGCGGCGCGGCCTACGGCTCGCTCACCCAGCCGACGGAGTGGGGAAGCGGCGGCCGCAACCATTTCACGCCCGGCGGATACGGCGGCGGAGCCGTCCGGCTGGCGGCGGGCGGGACGCTTACTTTGAACGGTGTCATAGACTGCAATGGAGGTCCCTCTATTATTGATGGATGGGGCTCCTCGGGCGCCGGCGCAGGAGGAAGCGTCTACCTCAGCTGCGGGACTCTGGCGGGGACGGGCAGCATCTCGGCCAACGGCGGCGGAGGAGGTGTCGGCGGAGGAGGTGGACGGGTGGCGCTGCACTACGGCGCCAGCACATTCACCGGAACGGTCACCGCTTTTGGAGGAGATGCCAGCAAACCCGGAGGAGCCGGGACGATCTTTATCAGAGCCGGATCGGATCCGGGCGGAGTGGTGCTGATTGACAATGGCGGCCGTCACGGCGCCTGGACCCCCCTGGAGATGCCTCAGCGGCTGGACGTCACCCTGGCCCGCGGAGCTGTGGGTTATTCTGCAGGAGAGATCTCGGTCCGGTCCCTCGTGATGAACGGAGCCGAGCTACGCAAGACGGGGAGCAGGATATCCGATCGTCTGCGCCTATCCGCCTCAGGGAATCTGATCGTGAGCGGGAGCAGCAGGATTTTGGGCAACTGCACGCTTTCCGCGGCAGGCAATGCCCTGATCGAGGCAGGATCGGAGATCTCGGCGGATGCCGATGGTTACGGACCCGCTCAGGGACCCGGAGCGGGCGGGACCGGCGCTGTGCTGGGTGGAGGAGCCGGACATGGCGCGGCGGGCAGCCCCAACGGGGACGGGTTCCCGGGACTGCCGTATGGGTCGCCGACCAATCCCGTTGAGCCGGGCAGCGGAGGCGGGGGGGTGTCCAGTTATCCGGGCACGGGACCGGGAGGCACCGGTGGCGGCGTCATCCGGCTGGATGTGGGCGGCACCCTTACGCTGGACGGAGAGATGCGCGCCAATGCCACGAACGGGATCTACGCGGACTGGGGCGGCTTGTCCGGCGGCGGATCCGGCGGAAGCATCCTTATCTCGTGCGGCGCACTGGCAGGAGACGGGAAGGCTTCCGTCAACGGAGGATGGCCGCGCGGGGCGGGCGGCCGGATCGCAGTCTACGCGGGCGCAAACAGCTTTTCCGGACGGCTGGAGTCGCTTGGGGGATGGGAAGAGCGGGACTGCGACGGGACGGTCTTTCTGGGAACAGGGAACCTTCCTTCCATCAGCGAGTACGCGCAGAAGTACTACCTTGCCGGCCGGCCCACGTCAGTTCGCGGGCCGGATGTGGTGCTGGGAAGTCCCCGGCCCGTGTTCAGTCTGGTGAATGCGCCTTCCGGTATGTCCATTGACGCCTACACCGGAGCGATTGACTGGTCATCGCCGGTGCTTCCGGGCGCGGGCTGGTCCGGCGACGTCACCGTTGTGGCAAGCAACGCCTTCGGCCAAGCCGAGACGCCCCTGAACCTGCTCCCGTTCCCCAAGGAGATGCCGGACGGCTCCCCTGTGCGGGTGGGACGCGTGGTGGTGACTGCGCGGCTTGCAGACTGCATCTACCTGCAACCTCACGGAGAAATCTGGGGCATCCGGCTTCACGGGACCGCCGGACTACCGGACTGGAACGAAGGCGATCTGGTAAGGGCCTCCGGCACGATGGGAACGCTGCCGACTGGCGAGCGCTTCGTGCTGTCCGCGCCGGAGCCGCTTCCTGAAGGACAGGTGGCGGGCATGCAGCCCGTGACCATCGGGGTGCGCTGGCTGGGAGGCGGAGACCAGCGCGACGCCTTCGGCTTCTTGATGCAGCGCGGACCCGCGGGAGGGACCGGCGTCAACACCATCGGACGCCTAATCCGGACATGGGGGCGCGTTTCGGACAGCTCTGGCACAAGCTTCACGCTGGAGGACGGCTCCGGCGTGCGGGCCACCGTGCTCATCCGTCAGTGGATGTCGCCGCCGGCAGCCGGCGAGCTGGTGTCGGTAACAGGGATCTGCTCCCTGGACGAACAGGGCGGCAGGGTGGTTCTTATCCGGAAAGACGCGGATGTCGTGAAGCTGGACTAAGGTCCGCCCTGCGCAGAGGTCACTCGCTCTAGGATACCTCTGCCGCGGACGAAACGGATACAGAGGAGGGCCGGCCTCCTTCCGCCGGCCCTCCCACTCCTGTGGGCGGTTTCGAGCAAGGCTCAGGCGCGAGTGACCACGAACTCGCCGTACTCGTCCCCGCACTCGATCCCCTTCGTCTGGACGCACCTGAAAGTCCGCAGACCGGTCTGTCCCGTGGGATCATAGGGGCCACCGTAAGCCAGATCCATGAACGCGGCGCACACGCCCTGCACCATGAAAGCTGCCGGGCGGGAACGCTCTCCGTAACGCACGACGTCGGCTTCATAGTAGTCGTAGGCGTGCACGACCATCCGCTCGTTCGGGATGAGCTCGACCACCTCGCTCTTGGCCCAGCCCCACGCCGTGAAGACCGCGAAGGCTCCGTGGAGGATATCTTCCGGCACGCGCGTCACCATCGGGGCCACGATGGCGTTCCATTCATCGGAAGTGATGATGCCGTGACCGGTATGATAGCCGCACTCCTGGGCGGCGTTCACCAGCAGCCACTCGGCCGCTTCCACCAGATCCGGGCCCACCTTCCGTGTCAGCCGTTCCGAGAAGGAGGTCCAGAACCGTGCAGGCATCTGGTTCACGAAGACGTTGAAGGCCGGGATCAGCCCCTCGTCGTTGTTGATCACCTCCAGCTTCGAGAGAGCATCAATGATCTTCTTGCGGTCCACCGTGGTGTACAGCGCGCTGACATACGGTGCCGTCTCGACTGCCCTGTTTACAGCCATTGGTCGCCTCCTGTGCCTAGCTCGCCGAGACCTCGAACTTCGAGGTATCAGCTCCTGCCACGATACTGCGGGTCTCCCGCACCTCGTAGGTCCTGGGCGTCCTGTCGAAAATGGCCGAGAACGCCCCCGCAACGAACCCGCCGGTGATGAAGTTGACGGGCTCTTCACGCTGCCCCCACTTCTTCACCCAGCCCTGGTCTATGTGCGATGCCAGGAGCTCCACCTCGCCCGTCTCCGGTCCCGCACAGCGGATCTTCATCAGACCCAGTCCCATGGCCGCGTAGTACTCCTCGGCCACCAGCACCCGCTCCGGGATTCCGGTAACCTGGTGCTCGGCGTAGTAGGTCCGAAGGATATCATAGAACGTGTCCTCTGCCACCTCGGCCATGAGCTTCTTGCCGTCCAGCATCCCGCAATCGTCGGCAAGCTGGGTGTAGAGCGTGGCAAAGTGGTGGCAGTGCAGGACGTACTGCTCGCCGTTTATGCTCTGGCGCGAAGAGCGAGGGTCATAGGTGCGCTTCAGCACCAGGCCGTCACTCAATCTCATCGTCGTCATCTGACGTTCTCCCGTTCGTCAAGCTATGCCGGCGTCTTTGCCGGTGATCTCCTTAAATGCAGCCTTGAACTTGGCCAGGACCTCGGGTGTGTCCGCCTCCGAGGACGCCTTTACGGTGGATATCCCTGTCGCCATGGCGAGGCGCATCTGTGCGGACAATCCTCCCTCTTCCTTTGCCAGTTCGAAGAACTTGACCAGTTTTGCACCCATGGTCTTCTTCAACTCCTCTCGTCCGTGAAGGATCGTTTCTCACCGGCCCGACGGGGCGGCAGGCATCCCCGCCGAAACCCGGCACTCACGAGAAATGCCGTTCCAGCCTTTCGATCACCTCCTGTCTGTCCTGCCGGGGAAGCACCACCTGGCAGGAGCATTCACCTTCCACTCCCCTCAACTGCGCCCCGCCCGGGCCGACAACCCGGAAGAAGGGGCGGGGGAAATCCGGATAGTAATCCAGACGCCCAAGCTCCGCGAGCCGCCGGATCTCCTCTTGCGACCAGACGCTGTCGAAGAAATAGCGGTAGACGCTGGATCCATCGAAACAGTCCTCCACCCTGACCGCCCTGAGGAGTTTCACGCCGCAGCCTCACCCTGCTCCGCGCGCGCGGCCGCCATCGCCCGGACGGCCGAGACGGCGGCTTCCACGTCGCTTTCCGTGTTGGTCCCGGAGACGCTGAACCGGATGGTTCCATGGGGCGCGCTGCCGATCCAACGGTGGATCTCCGGCGCGCAGTGGAGCCCGGCCCGGCAGCGGATGCCAAAGCACTCCTCCAGCACGAGTGCCGCCTCGTCCGGCGGCCATCCCGCGATGGCGAATGAGACCACGCCGGTTCCCGCCTCCTCCGGGCATCCGGCATCGAACACGTGGACGCCCCGGATCTGCGAGAGGCTCCGGCGTAACAGGCTTCCCAGATCGCGCCGCCGCTGGCCTTCCAGTAGCCCGTCCGCGGCGGCCCATCTGAGGGCCGCCGCGAGCCCGGCCAGGCCGGGTGAGTTCGGCGTACCCGCTTCCAGGCGCATCGGCATTTCATCCGGCTGCAAAGGCAGATCGCTCCGGACGCCCGTTCCGCCGCTCAGGACGGGCGGCAGGTCCACTTCGGGTGACACATAGAGCCCGCCTGTACCCTCCGGCCCGCCCAGGCCTTTGTGTCCTGTGAACGCCACCATCTGCGCGCCGATCTCCAGCGGCCGCACAGGAAGAACACCCAGCGTCTGGGAAGCGTCCAGCAGAGTCAGGGCTCCAGCCTCGCGCGCCAGTCTGAACAGCGTGGCGGCATCATTCACCCTGCCGGTCACGTTGGACGCGTGATTCACCACGACAAGATCCACACCGCCAGCGAGCGCCTTGACAAACTGTTCCAGGTCCACCTGGCCATCGCCGGTCAGCCCAACCATACTCAGGCAGAGGATGCCCTGCCGTTCCAGATGCCGCAGAGGCCGAAGCACGCTGTTGTGCTCCGTGGCGGTGGTGACCACGTGGCGCACGCCCAGACGCGCGCATCCCAGAATGGCAAGGTTCAGGGCCAGCGTCGCTCCGTGCGTCAGAGCAATGCGCTCCGGCCAGGGAATGCCCATCAACCCGGCCAGCAGCGACCGGCACTCATCCCGCGGATCCGTGTCGTGTCCGGACCCGCGACCGGGTTCCGCGGGCATCGCCTCCACTGCCCTGCGGACCGCCTCGGCCACGCCGGGGGCCTTCGGCCAGCTGCTTGCCGCATTGTTGAGATAGATTGCCGCCATCGCACGTGCTCGCAATCTAGTATCGGGCAATGCCCGGCGCGCCTTGAGCCTTCAGACAGGTGATCGAACAAACACCACCGGCCGTGACAGGTCTCGATACGCGCGCCTAACGGCGCGCTACTCGACCAGCGTAAGGGCGGAGTCTAGCGTAGAGGGTCGAGAGTCGAGAGTCGAACGTTGAAAGCTGGAAGACAGGGTGTTTCGAAGACTCTTTGCAGAAACACCTCCTACGTTGGTTGAGCCGTCCGGCGAAAGCCGGGCGTGTCGAAACCATATCCTGCAGTGTGTGGTCTCGATACGCGCGCCTAGAGGCGCGCTACTCGACCAGCGTAGGGGGCTCTTTTTCCCACACTCTTGAAGGTCCTGGTGGTAATGTATCTCTATGTCTGCAATCCGGTGGAGTTCCGCTGATGGAAGG
>JBBFLP010000133.1:0-9010 GCA_037478975.1 Armatimonadota bacterium | reverse complement strand
GCCGTACTGTTCTTCGCGCAGGCATTCGGCGTGGACCTCAGCTTCGGGCAGCAGGTCATTGTGGCCTTCACGGCTATGCTGGCGGCGGTGGGAGCGGCGGGCATCCCGAGCGCCGGTCTGGTCACTATGGCTCTGGTGCTTACGGCGGTGGGACTGCCGCTGACCGGCATCGGTCTGTTGCTGGCCATAGACCGCCCTCTGGACATGCTGCGGACAGCGGTGAACGTGTACGGCGACGCGAGCGCCTGCCGCGTCGTGCAGACGTGGAACCCATCCATTCGACCCGAAGAGGACGACGAGGCGGAGGAGAAGCTCTGAAACCTGCGGCTGCCCGGCCGGTTTGACAGAGGGGGGACACTGGGCTATATTGAGCACGAAACCACCCCGGGGAGAGTCACGGACCGGACTTGAAAGACCTTCACGAGATCCTCAGAATCCTCGAAAAAGATGGCCGGCTGACGGCGGCGCAGGTGGCAGACATGCTGGGCCGCCCCGAGGAAGAGATCGAAGCCGTCATCCGGAAGGCCGAACAGGACGGAATCATCCGCCGCTACAAGGCTGTTGTGCACTGGGATAAGGCCGGCGAGGAGCGCGTATTCGCGTTTATTGACGTCAAGGTGACCCCGACGCGCGGCTTCGGCTTCGACGACGTGGCCGAGCGGATCTACAAGTTTCCTGAGGTCACAGCCGTTTACCTGGTCAGTGGAGACCACGACCTGCGGGTGATGGTGCAGGGTTCCACGATGCAGGAGGTGGCGAACTTCGTCTACGACAAGCTGGCCACCATAGACCGCGTCCAGTCCACAGCGACGCATTTCGTGCTGCGGCGCTACAAGGAGGACCGGGAGATCTTCGCGGAGGCGGAAGAGGATCATCGGCTGGCCGTCACGCTCTGACGGAGGCTCTCCGCAGAACCTCTTCCCGGCTGCGCATCCGGGAGCTGACGAGGCTTCGCACGCATGTTGAGTGTCGCCAAACATGTCCAGGGTGTCCGCGCATCGGGCATCCGCAAGTTCTTCGACATCGTCGCCGAGATGACCGACGTCATCTCGCTGGGAGTCGGCGAGCCCGACTTCGCCACCCCCTGGAACATGCGGGAAGCCTGCATCTGGTCGCTGGAGAAGGGGCACACGAATTACACCTCCAACTGGGGTATGCTGGAGCTGCGGGAGCTGATCTGCCAGCATCTGGAGCGCCTGTACGGCGTGAGCTACTCGCCAGCAAATCAGGTGCTGGTGACGGTGGGGGTGAGCGAGGCGCTGGACCTGGTCTTCCGTGCCATTCTGGATCCGGGGGACGAGGTGGTCATCTTCGACCCCTGTTACGTTTCATACGGGCCGTGCGTCTCCTTCTCCCACGGTGTACCCGTGCACGTGCCGACGACGGTGGAGCAGGGCTTCGTTCCCACGCCGGAGCAGTTCCGCGCGGCCATCACCCCGCGGACGAAGGCGGTGCTGGTGGCGTTCCCGTCAAACCCCACCGGGGCGGTGGCGGACCGGGAGACATTGCAGAAGATCGTGGATATCGCCCGGGAGGCGGATATCTTCGTCGTCTCGGATGAGATCTACGACCGGCTGGTGTACCGTGCCCCGCACGTCTGTGTGGCGGCTCTGGACGGAGCCTATGACCGCACGATCCTCCTGGGAGGATTCAGCAAATCGTATGCGATGACGGGTCTGCGCATCGGCTATGCGGCCGGGCCGGCGGACGTCATCGAAGCCATGATGAAGATCCACCAGTATGTGACCCTGTGCGCTCCCATCACCGCTCAGAAGGCCGCCATCGAGGCTCTGCGCGACGGGGAGGACAGCGTGCGGGAGATGCGGGACGAGTATAACCGCCGCCGGCGGCTGATCGTCAAGCGCTTCAACGACTGCGGGATGCCGTGTATGGACCCGGGGGGCGCCTTTTACGCGTTTCCATCCGTCAAAGATTTCGGGCTAAGCTCCGAGGAGTTCGCGGAGCGGCTGCTGTATGAAAAGCGGGTGGTGGTGGTGCCGGGAAGCGCATTCGGCGAATGCGGAGAAGGCTACGTACGGGCATCTTACGCCACCGCCATTGACCGGATCGAAGAGGCCGCCAGCCGGATCGCCGACTTTGTGAAGTCGCTTCCACGGGCTGTGGCCGTGGGATGATGGGGCCGGAATGAAGCAATGGAAGCATCTCGTCGCCGCCCTGTTGGCGATCGCCCTGCTGGCGGCGGCTCTCCCCGCGCTCGGGCGCGCGCGGACCGACAGGGTCCGCATCTTCACCACCTGGGATTCCACGTTCTTCTACGCAGCATTTGACGTCAATGACCCGGACATACAGGGCGCGTCCCGCGCCCCCAACGCCCCCGTGGCGGAGGGCGATGACGCAGTGGCTGTCTACTTTCACACCGACCGCACGGATCCTTCCGGTCTGGATGAGAATGCCTTCCGGATGGTGGTCAGCGCGGCGGGAGGGGCGGAGTTTGCGAGAGGCGAGAACGGCGCGTGGAAGCTGGTGCCTATCACCACGTTCAAATACTCCGTGCAGCGCAACGGAACCCTCAATGATGACCAGGATGACGATGTGGGCTACAGTGTCGAGCTGGCCATTCCCTGGAAGGAGCTGGGAATAGAGGCGGACATCGGCACGGCGCTGCGATTCAATGCAGCCATCTGGCTGGCCGGTGAGCACAGAGGGTTTGTGAGCCTCTCGCCAGACGCTGCCCGGGCCGGGAATCTGGATGACCCTTCCCTGTGGCTGGAGCTCTGGTTGCGGGGGCCGGTGCAGCCGCTCCTTGCGCGAAGTGAGGGACGCGTGCTGGCGAACCGGGTGGCTATCCGGCCGCCGGTGGTAGACGGACGGATCTCGCCCGGAGAATATCCGGAAAAGGGCGTGCTGGAGGTGGAGAAGCCGCCGCTCGCGCAGGCGGTGCGCGTGTTCCGGGACATTCCGGTGGAGTCCCTGGTATTTGCGGAGTATGAACCGGACCCGCTCGGGACGCGGCCCGCGTCCAGCCTCGTCAGCAAACCGTTCGGAGGAGTGGGACCGTGGACGTCGGGACTGAGTGTGGCCTGGCACCGGCAGCAGATGCGGGACGCGCTGAGGGCCGGCATAGATGCACTGCTCATCAGCATCCCCGCTGACGTGAGCCTGCCAACCGCGGATGTGGCGGCTGTGGCGCTGGCGATGGCGGAGGCGTCCGGAGCGGAAGGAGCTCCGCGGGCCGCGCCGCTGATCGTGACGGAACAAGGCGAAACTCCTCAGGCGGAAAAGCTGTGGCAGGCAGCCGCGGCGCTTTACCGGCAGATCCCGGTCGCGCAGAGGGCGGAAGTACGTTTGCCGGAATCGCGGGGAGGACACGCATGCCTCCCGGTGTTCGCGCGAGGCGTATTGCAGATTACGGCCGAAGAGCGCGCCGCCTGCGATGCGGACGCCAGGCGCGAGTTCGGACGCGGACTGGTCTGGATCGGCGGGCCCGGCTCCACGGGGGTTGACGGGATCCTGCCGGATCCGTTCAACGCGGAGGGGTGGGCGCAGGCACCGACGGGCGAGGGTTGGATCCGCATCGGCTCGGTGACACCGGGCTTCGTGCGCCCGGATGGACATCTGGACCACCGGGGACAGGATACGCTCCGGCAGGCATGGGCGGCGCTGGCCGCGCAAAAGCCAGACTGGGTGGTGGTGCGCTCCTTCAACGGCTTCTGCGATGGGAGCGCCATCTGCGCCACCTCAGAATACGGTTATCTGGCCTCGGATGCCAATGCTCTGGAGGCGCTGCGCTTCCGGGGTGGGTCCGAGCTGGCCGTGACGTTCCTTTCGGCCTCCGTCGCGCCGGTCATCGCTCCGGGCGGGGTCAGTGTGGCACGTGTGACCGTGCGCAACAGCGGAGCCCGCTCGTGGCGGGCAGCTGAGCGCATTCAGCTCTCCTACCGGTGGTATCAGGGAGGCCGGCTGTATTCCCGCGGGCTCTTCACGGTGCCGCTTCAGAGAGACGTAGGTATCGGAGCCGTGACCGCATTCAACATCGGCGTCGCCGCAGCAGACTCCGATAGAGACCCGCTCCCGGAAGGCGACTGGTTGCTGGTGTTCGACCTCCTGGGACCGGACGGCCGTCCATTCTCCGCGCGGGGAGCGCGCCCGCTGGCAGTGCCGGTCCGGATCGGCGCCCCGCCGGCTTTCGCCGGAACAGCGCTCGACCTGTCGCTTCCCCCGGCTCTGATGTCCGGCGAGATGGCAACCGCGACACTGACGCTCCGCAATGACGGGATCGACACATGGAAACCTGGCGGCGATGTCCAGATCTCCGTACTGCTGGCGCGCGCGGGCGACGGGGCGAAGCTTGGCAGCGCCACGCTTCCTCTTCCGGTGGAGATCCAGCCCGGCAGGATCGTGGATGTGCCGGTCACCTTCCCTGTGCGCGACAGCGCCGGCCGCGCCATAGCCCCGGCTGCGGATGAGGACATTCTGATGGCCCGGGTGGAAGCGGCGGTCACACGCTCCGCGCAGGAACCGGGCGCCAGGATCTCCGCCACCGTCCCGCTTGTGCGGGCCTACCGCGGGGCCTCTCTGAAACCGCCGGATGTTCCCATCCTGACATGTACCTATGGCACGCCGGTGCGGTTCGCCATCCAGGTGACGAATACGGGCACGGCGGTCTGGCGGGAACCGACGCGGCTGGTAGGCCGGCTGTATTCACTGGACGGCGTGCTGCTCCTCTCCGAGGCCGGCGAAGGCAAGATGAAGCGGGGGATCAGGCCGGGCGAGAGCGTGAGCGTGCCTGTCGAGTTCCGGCCGCCGGCCTATCCCGGGCAGTATGTGTTGCGATGGGAGGTGGAAGGCGGGATGGCAGGAACACAACAGGGTGACGACCGCTTCCGGGGTGACGGAGTCTTCACGCATGTCGTCACGGTGGACGGCCCGGCGCTGGAGTTCGTGGACCTCTCCGCTGCTTTCGACACGGATGTGATCGCCTCACCGGACCCGCTGGACGAAGCCCGCTTCGATGACGGCGGGGCCGCGCTGGCGGCGCATCTGATGCCGCCGCTGGTGACTCCGAACCCTTCCCCGTCCGACCGGTTCTCCGTGGGGCTGTTTGGCGACGACCCGCCTGGAGGCCCGGCGCCCGCTGGCAACCCCAGCTGGCGCTGGATCAGCTTCAAGTATCCGCCGAAGGGTCCGGGAATGATGAACGCTGTGTCCGCGAAGGGCCAGAGCGTAACACTCCCGGCTCTCAACTGCTCGCGGGTGCACGTTCTGGCGGCATCGTCCGATGGCTCGAAGGAAGCGGTGTTCGGGCTGGGATATGCAGATGGAGCGGCGACTGCCCGCGCGACCGTGGGAAGCTGGAGCGAGCGGACACCCGGCAGCGTGGTGGCCTGGGAGATGCCCGGGAGGATCCGTCATGGAACATTCGAGCCGGAGCGCGCCTGGCTCTATGACGTCACCCTGCAGGCAGACGCGGGCCGTCCTCTTTCGTCCCTGAAGCTGCCTGACGACCCGTCTATAAAGGTGCTGGCCATCACTCTGGAGAAAGCGGAACCTGCTCCGGCGGGCCGGAGATAGAAGCTTCTTATCTCACTCCGGCCTGCCCAGACGGCCCAGTGCGGCAATCTCCAAAGTCTCGTCCAGGGAGCGCACTCCCGCGCCTCCTCCGGCAGCTGTCAGGTTGCAGGCCGCTGCGGCCGAGGCGAACGCCATGGATTGCGAAAGCGGCCAGCCCATGGCCTCACCGCATACCAGGCCGGCCCGGTAGACATCTCCGCAGCCGGTAGCGTCCACCACCAGCTCTTCCGGCACGGTCACCGCCGGCTGGCGATGGACCAGCACACCGTCCGTATCGTATGCTTCCGAACCCTCCGGCCCCAGCGTAAGCACAAGCATCCGGCCCATCTCACGGGCGGCCCGCGCCGCAAAGGAGCGGACATCGCCATCCGGAACCAGGCGCAGGATCTCCTGGTAGCTGGTGACGACCAGATCGGCGGAGGAAGCCACATCGGGACGGTCTACGGCGTCCATGGCAACCACTCGCATCCCCTGCTCCCGGGCCACGCGGGCCGCGTGCGCGGCGTTCTCCCCGCAGTACGGGTCCAGAGTAAACACGCGAGCCTCCGGCAGGTGGGCCACCGGCTGGCCCTGCATCTCCCGGAAGTAACGGCCGAACATGGTTCGCTCGGCGTCCGGCGTCGCCAGGATGAGACAATACGGCGTCTCGGCACGATGCGACGCCGTGAGCAGGGAGGCGTCCACGTGAGTCAGGTCCCCCAGCTCCTCCAGCAGCCACTGTGCCCGATCATCCCTGCCCAGAACCGTCCCCAGCAGCAGCACGCTCAAGCCCCAGCGATTCCAGGCGATGGCGGAGTTCACCGCCTCCCCGCCCGGCCGGAGTTCGTCGCTTTCGATCCACACTGAATCACCCGCTTCGGGGTAGCGCGGGATACGGATGATGCGATCCTGACAGATGGTGCCATAGCAGATGATGTCGTACAAACCGGAGACTCCCTGTTGGCAAGTTGTGTCGCGCCCATGCTGCCATAGAGCGGAGGCTTCATCAAGTGCCACGGGGAGGGAACGGGCATCGGGACGGCAAAGGGGCTACGGATCGAGATGATGAGACGGGAGGCATCCGAACCATGCGCGCTTTCTGGTTCGCCGCTGCGGCGGCGCTGCTGACGTGTCCGGCTCTGGCGCAGGAGAGGGAATACCGGGCCTTCTGGGCGGAAGGATTCAACGCGGGCATCCACTCCCGTGAGCAGATAGACCGGATGATCCAGCGCCTGACGGAGGCGCACTGCAACGGACTGTGGCAACAGGTGCGCAAGCGCGGTGACGCCCACTACCGCTCAACCTATGAGATCTGGGCGAGAGAGAACCCTCAGCACTTCGACGCGCTGGCCTACCTTCTGGAGAAGGCACACGCGGCATCTCCGAAGATCCACGTCCACGCCTGGATCAACACCTGCGCCGTGGGTGGCGACATGCGGCCGGGGCATATCCTGGTGGAGCATCCGGAGTATACCAGCATTTCCGACGAAGGGGTGGCTTTCGACAACGAGGCGATGAAGATAGATCCCGCCCACCCCGGCGCAAACGACTGGACGTTCCGGGTGTATCTGGATGTGGCGCGGCATTATCCGGTGGACGGAATCCATTTCGACTTCGTGCGCTACGGACATCCGAGATGGGGTTTCAACCCGGTGAGCGTTGCGCTGTTCAACCAGGCCACAGGAAGAACCGGGAAGCCCGCCTGGGACGATCCGGAATTCCAGCAGTGGAGACGGGATGCGGTGACGGCGCTGGTCCGCAAAGTCTACGCCCATACGAAAGCCATTGCCCCTGAGATCGCGGTCTCGGCGGCTACTATCGCGTGGGGCAACGGTCCTAGGAACTACGACGAGTATCTGACCAGTCCTCCCTACAGCCGAGTGTATCAGGACTGGGCTGGCTGGATGCGGGAAGGCATTCTGGACATCAACTGCCCGATGCTCTACTTCTCCAACACGCGCTACCGCGAGTTCTGGCTCAACTGGAACGAGTTCGCGAAAGACCACAAGTATGACCGGCAACTCGTCATCGGTCAGGGGATCTGGCTGAACAGCATCCCGGACACCCTGCAGCAGATCCAGGACTCGCGGGCTCCTTCCGCAAAGGGGAACCGGGCAGACGGCATATTGCTTTACTCGTATGCTGGCACCAACCGCGCGGAAGATGGAAGCGAACAGCAGTACAATCCGGAGCTCTACCGCGCCCTCTCGCAGCCCGGGCCGTACGGCGATCCGCCGTTCGCCATACCGGTAGACGCTCCGCCGCTCAAACCACCCTCCGGCGGCATCGTCAAGGGCTTCGTGCTGACGGATCCCTGGCTGGCTCCCGTGGTGCGGGCAGAAGTATGTCTCTGGGATGGACGCGAACGCCGCCAGACGGTGACGGACGTAACCGGCTTCTACGCATTCATTGACGTCCCGCCCGGACGTTATACGGTGACTATCACCCCGAGGCCGTTCCGGGCCCAGACATCGCAGGTCGTCATCGCGCGAGACGGAGACGTTGTGACCCACCACGCATTCCCCGGTACGGCCAGCAACCGTATCTCCTACCCGTGGATGGTGGTGGCGGGCAATGACCGCTGCGACGGCGTGGTGTATCTCTGGGACGCAAAGACCGGTCGGGGCCGCAGGGTTCTAGTAAGGCCGGATACGCCGTTGCCCTTCCAACCCGGGGACGTCGTCGCGGTATCGTATCCGGGAGGAGGACTGCCCCCGGTCATCCGCCTGATTGACATCAGCGCCCAGTGGGGACGCAGGCTCCCCCGGCCAGAGCTGCAGGTGACTCCGTCTGCAAAACTGCACGGCCCCGACTGGTCCACCGGACGGCCTGTCTGCGTGGAGGGCAGAGTCGAGCGTTTGACACCGGAGGGATTCGTGCTGCGGGATGGCTCCGGCACCGTGGAGGTTTCCGGGCGCTATTTGAAGCGCGACTTCCGGTTCAGCGCCACTCCCGGCGAACGTGTGCGTGTTCGGGGAGTAGTGGACAAGGAGAGCGGCCTGATAGTGACTCCGTTCGACCATCGGGCCGTGGAGGAGCTGCCCGACAGAGGATGATGAAAAAAGTTTAAAATTTTCATCCAGCCAGCCTTCAGAAGGGAACACGGGGAGCCGATGTATCGTCTAGAAAATAGAAAGCTTCCCACCCTCCTTCTCTCTCGCTCCCCGGTCAGCCCAGGCTGACCGGGGAGTTTGTTTTGGCTTCAAGACCCGGTCCCCCGTCCTGTCCGGTGGTCGAGCCGCCCGCCGTAGGCTGGCGAGTCGAAACCATCTTCCAGCACGTGGTCTCGATACGCGCGCCTGCGGCGCGCTACTCGACCAGCGTGGAAAAGCACATGCAATGCGGCGGCTGTTTGTCTTTTTCGTTGCTCCCGCCGGAAGGGAACCGCAGAAGCGGCGGGGAAGGTGTTTCCAAAGAAAGACCGGCTCTGGCCCGGTCCTGGTTATACCTCAGGAGGCTCGTGCGTTTTTCGATATGGCAGACAAGATCCGTTTCGGCA
>JBBFLP010000132.1:1265-9018 GCA_037478975.1 Armatimonadota bacterium | reverse complement strand
CGCAAAGGCATCCGGCCTTTCTCCACCTCTTCCCAGATCTCCCGTGCTTTCTCCCCGGCCTCAGCGCCGGTTCCCCATTGCGAGAAGTTCAGGTGCTCCCGCCCCTCCCGCACGTGCTTTGAGACCATCCACGAGATGGGAGCAACCCGGCTGTACCACGGCCATCGGGTCTCATTGGAGTGGCAATCATAGCAGCTACGCTCCAGAATCGCCTTTACCTCTGGCGTTCCCGCGAAGGCCGCGGTCACCGGAGGATTCGTCCGTTGAACCGGGACGAACTGTATCCCGATGAAAGCCATCACAAGAAGCGCTACAAGCCAACGGAAGATCATCTCTCCACACTCCTCATTTTCTAGAATGTTCCCGTCGAGGGCAGAGACATCCTGCACCAGCAGCGAGCTGTCCACCTGGCAGGGCGGCCGCTTTCACAGGTCAGAAAAAGTCGGACGAGAGACCACTGTAGATGGGGCTCCGCCGAATCTCCCACCCCGCCTCGCCCCCTTGAGGACAAGGGAGGGGAAGACACGGAGCGTCTTCCCCTCCCCGGCTGGCACTGGCTATCGGGGTCTGAAGCAAGTCCTTGGCCTTACAGGGCCGCCATTACCCCGGAATGGCAAGCACCCGGAACCGGGCAGGCGTCCCATCGGCCGGAGCCGTGAAGAAATACTCGCTGCAGGAGCGCAGATCCACACGGCCGCCATTCTGGAGGTCCAGGAGGGTAAGAGTTACACCGAACGGCACCGTCTCGACACCGTAGAACCGCAGGCTGTGCTGCTCTCCCGGAGCACTTGTGGCGACCTCGAATTCCCAGGTGTGTCCCTGCGGAGACGGCAGCCGGACGTCGCTGGCGTGCTGCGCCCCTCCACCGGCAGGGAAGTAGACATCCACATACCTGGAGCCGCGAGGCGGGTTGGCGATGCCGTCCAGCGAAGTATCATCCGAGACACCCAGGAAGTTGTCGGGGTCCATCATTCCGCCGCCAGTCGCGGTGATGCCGATGAACCACTCGCCGCTGCGCTCAGGCGCCGGGGTGATGTCTGGCAAACCAGGCCCGGCGGGAATCCTCGGACCTCTGGGCTGCCGTCGCCGGTCGCGCCCGCGGCTCCGCGCTTCCTCAAGCCGTTCATCCACAGCTGCGATCCCGGCTGAAGCAGGCGCTGGCGGAGGAGCCGCGACGCCTGCCGGGTGTAGCTCCACCTCGGCTTCCTTTCCGGCAAACACCCAGTAGCCCTTCCAAGGTTCGATAACCTTGCGCGCGCCGGCCAGAGTCGGATGAATCAGCTCGTAGCCCCAGGCATCCGGCAGCTTGATGAACGTCCAGCAGTATTCCAGCAGCACTTCGGCAGCACGAGCCTCCGCCAGAGTCAAAGACTGCCCGTTGTAGATGACCCGGGTATCGCGCCAGTCAATATCTGTGATGAACGGGCTGCCGATCTGGTTCCAACCCGGATAGACGCGCACCCGGAACGGCTGCGTCTGATCCACGAGCCGCCCGGCCGGCGCGATGATCCGGCTCTCCGGCGTGCCGATCCAGTAAGCTTCGCCTGGCTTCACTTCGGTCAGCAAGGGATCGTTCGTCTCGCCGGTGAACGGGTTGTATAGAGCGTAACGGTAATCTGCCGGAAGCCACCGCGCCAGTGCAGATGGGGTCTGCCCGCCAAAGAGAGATGCGACGGAGGGATCCAGGGGTTGGAGCGGCACACTGATCATGTCCAGCCCTTCAACCTCACGAGAGGGTCCCCGGCAGGCGAAAACGAGCGATGCCCTGGCTTCAGGAACTCCGGTCGCCGCCGGGCGCACCGCGGTGATAGTCCAGGAACCGGAGATATCCGGGGTCAGATCCAGCGTGGCGATGCCGTCCGGGCCGGAGCGCAGATCGTGCCGCTGCGCGCCGCCATCCGGGCCGGTGACGGTGATCTGCAAGGTCTCCTCCTCCGCCGGATCCACCTGCGCTGTCAACCGCACGAGACTCCCGATCTCAGGCTGCGCAGGGTCGGCGGAAAGCGCCACCGTGGTGTTGACGGTTGTGGCGTTGACGATGTACGTGGCGGAGGCCAGCGCAGTGTTGGCCTCCAGCGGACGGGCGGCCAGCTCCACGCTCCAGGCTGTTCCGGAGCGGGTATCCGCCGGGACTGTCACCTCAACCACCACCTTCAGCACCGAATCCGGGGGAAGCGGCGGTGTCTGCGTCAGAACCTCAGTCTCCGTATCCTGGCGGACGCCATCTCCGTTCTCGTCCAGATAGACAGTGCCGTTCCACCCGGACGGGGCTGTCAGAAGAATGCGGAACTGATCCTCAGCATTGCCCAGGTTGCGGATCTCAGCGGGCATGCTAACCACCCGGGAAGGCCTGCCTGTCACTGCACGCGAAGGAGGACTGATTGACGCGGCCACCTTCCGGCCGACCACGATTTGCAGAGTATTGCTGACCGCCTCACCCAGCAGAGTCCCTTCCTGGTTGGTATAGCGGGCGGTCGCCACGCACTCGATTACGGTCCCCGCGGGCGTCCCCACCCCGACAGCCGCGGTCCGCAGCAGCGGTATCAACAGGATTATCAGAAGAGCCGCAGTCAGCAGCTCGTGCCAGCGCCTGTGCATTGTACTCAACCCCCTCGGGGAAGTGCTTCGCGGCCTGCGACCGTCGGCAGTGCGGCTTGCGGTCAGCCGCCGGTCTTCAGGCGGACCCGCGCCGCGCGCGTCCGGGCCAGCCAGAGGGGACGCGACGAGGGGCGCGGTAGCGGCAGAGAGATGCGAGAAGGCGAGGCGGGAATCTGCAGATGGGCCGTATCCGGCCCGGGGGCAGCTCTTCCAACCCGGGGAAGCGGCCCGGGTAGAATCAGAGCAGGCATCCGGACAGGTGTTTCGGCAGCCCGGCGATCATTCGGACCGCCATTCAGGCAGCCCGGGCAGACCCGTAGCTTTGCGTCACTGCCTTTCGGCAGTTTTGCCTTTCTCGCTCACTGTGGATTGTCAATGACAGTGTTCCAACACCCGTCAGAGTTGCGGGCCGGCACGAATACCGGTTTTGGGCGGTCAAAGAAAAAGCCCGCGTCCGCTGGACGCGGGCTCCCAGAAGACTGTCCAGAAACGGCGGGGAACCTACAGGGCTATTATGTCTTCGGCCCGCCGGGGCCGGAGAGCAGGGCGGACCTTTCCATCACCATCAACAACGTGGCCCGAGACTCCCGTCACGATGACCACACTGCCCGGCTCTGGCAGGCTGAACGGTGTTGCCAGGTGTTCCAGCGACAGGCGCACTCCGGTCGGCTGCCCTCCCAGGGGAGCAGAACCGTCATCGAGGTACACAACACCCTCGTGCTCCCGCAGCATTCCGGCGACGCGCACCAGGAGTCCCACGCTGCTGACCCCCACACCACCGTCTGCCCCGGGGGTGTAGCGCCCCCCGGACGCTCCGGCGAGACTTCTCACTGTCATCCCGAGAGGACGAGGGGGCGCTCCGGGTTGTATCTCGACCGAGTCCGCCACGATCACGCGCTCGCCGTCCACGGTGGTCAGCTTCCCACGCACCCTGACCACGTCACCTTCAGCTACCGGGGTGTTCGACTGGATGAAGACACCGGCAGAACGGCCCGGTGTTTGAGCATAGAAGCCTCCGGCGAACGCCTGTCCTGTGGATACCACCAGATTCCGCACCTCCACGCCTGCATACCCGTTCGCAGGGCTTCCCGCAGGTGTGTCGGGAAGGTTGCGGAGCAGCGGCAAATCCACCAGAGCATAATCCGATCCGGCCACAAAGATGGTGCAAAACTCCGCGGAGGGCCCAACCTGCACCCCTTCCTTTGCGACCGCGTTCTTGAGGTAGGAGCGCAGGATGTACGTCCCGGGATTGCGGGCCGCCGCCTGGAAGTGAACGTGGGGAGCAGTGGAGGTCAGAGTGACGAACCCCGGCCGGCCATCTCCGAATGCGCTTCCTATTGTGAGGCCAGCCGTGCAGCTCACCTGCTGCCAGGTCACACTCTCAAGCAGGTATGCCCCCCCACCCGGCTGGCGCGCGAAGTCTACGCCGATATCCCGGATCCACAGGTTAAGCGGCGGGCCGGTCGGCAGCATGATCCGTGGACCCTCATAGGCGGCCGGACTCATTACCGCTGCCTGTCCGGCATCATACCCGAACATCAGGTCGTTCTCGTGCGCGCTGACCGCTGATGCAATCAGAACGGCCACGGCAGCGAGCAAACCCGAGACTCTGTAAACTCTCACCATCTCCCGGGACTCTCTCCTTCAAGACATCCGGCCTGCGGTGGCTTGCCGAAATCTTTGTGCCACACGGGGCGCGAACCAGTATCAATTATACGATGGTGACCCCTCATATCGAACCTGTGCAAAATGCCAGCCTGTGAGGGGGGATATCTGCTGCCTTTCCTCTGGCGCGGAGCCCGGCCGGTATGCTACACTCACAAATGACAGATGTATGACCGGTCTGTATTCGCAGCGTGGCCGCAGCGCTGCTGATTGAAGGAAGGATGCCGGGCCGGGTCGAACATCAAGACGCAAGACGCCGCATAACGCGGCGCCGGTCGCAACTCCTGACCCGTCACGCCGCATCGCTCCCCCACGGCGGCCAGCGGGTTTCAGGGTGGGAAGTCACAAAAGAGCCAGGCGGCAACCCAGAGCTGCAGTCCTTGTTCGGACCCGCAGCTTCCAGCCCGGCCGGGAGAGAAAGGAACGAGAAGCAGTGGAGTCGCTACGTGTAGTCATCGCTGAAGAGGACGTCAGCGTCTCGCAGGGCATCGCGGCGGCGCTCGCCGCGGAGGGTCACCAGGTGATCGGAACTGTCTCCGACGGTGACTCCGCCGTAGTGGAAGCCCTTCAGAAACATCCCGACGTCGTCCTCGTGGATATCAGGCTGCCGGGCACGGATGGAGTAGAGACCATCCGCCGGATCACATCCGAACACCCCTTACCGGTGATCGCCCTGACAGACGGTTCCGCGCCGGAGGCGCTGGAAGAGGCGGCCGAGGCCGGCGCCATGGCCTACGTCCACAAGCCCGGAACGCGAGAGGATCTGTGCGCGGCCCTCGCCATCTCCGTCCGGCGTTTCCGGGATGTCGCGGCGCTGAGCGCGGAGGTACAGAACCTGAAGGACACTCTGGAGACGCGCAAGTTCGCGGAGCAGGCCAAAGGAATCATCATGCAGCGCCTGCAGATGACTGAGGCGGAAGCTTACGCGCACCTCAGGGAGAAGTGCAGAAACCAGCAGAAGACCATGCGGCAGGCCGCGATCGAGATCATCGAGGCCGAACGTCAGTTCCTGGAGGTGCTCTCCAAGGATCCTCCGAGTAAGATGCGCGCCCGTCAGATGGAGGAACACACCTGACACACAGGCAAGAGGAAGAACAGAAGCTCGCATAGAAGACATCCTCCAGATGGGGGAGGAGGCCTTTCACGCCTGCGCGGTCCGTCCGGGCGGGCGTTTTTCTGCCGCGCGCTAAGGAGAGAACGGGATATGCGTTTCGGAATCTGCAACGAGATGTTCGAGAGCTGGAAGCTGGAGGACGTCTTTCAGAAAGCCTTCGAACTGGGGTACTCGGGAGTGGAGATCGCACCGTTCACTCTGGGATCACGGCCTGTAGAGCTACCGGCGGTCGAGCGGCAAGCCATCCGCGCGAGCGCAGCCAGGGCGGGGGTGGAGATCATCGGTCTCCACTGGCTGCTGGCGAAGACCGAAGGTTTGCACCTCACCTCCCCGGACCGCGAAACCCGCACAAGGACGATCAGATACCTGCAAGATCTCGTCCGCCTGAGCGCGGATCTCGGCGGCTCCGTGCTGATCCTTGGTTCGCCGCAGCAGCGCTCCATCTGCCCACCGGTGACCCGGGAGGAAGCAATCGAATATGCGCGCGAGGCGCTGGCGGAGGCCGGAAAGGTAGCGGAGGAGCTCGGTCAGACGCTGTGCCTGGAGCCTCTCGGTCCTGAGGAGACGAACTTCGTGAATACGGCAGACGAGGCGTGGGCGCTGGCTGCCAGCACCGGGTCTCCAGCCGTCAAGATCATCCTGGATGTCAAGGCGATGAGCACCGAAGCGCGACCTATCCCCGAGATCATCGCGAGCCACGCCGCTCACGCGGGACACGTTCACGCCAATGACCCGAACCGCCGCGGACCCGGCTTCGGGGATGTGGACTTCCGCCCCATCTTCAAAGCCCTGCAAGACGCCGGCTATGACCGGTATGTGTCCGTGGAGGTCTTCGACTTCAGACCGGACCCCGTGACTATCGCGCGGGAGTCCATTGAGTATATGCGCCGGTGCCTGCCAGAGTAGCTCAGGTCAGGAGCAGTCTCATGTCACGCGCAGTCTTCAGTTCACAAGGAGTGTAAGCAGATGCCGCAGAGCCGCTTCGCCATCACGTCGCCCACAAGAGAGCTTGTCAATACGCCGCTGACCCTGACCATCCGCGGGCTTCAGAAGCCCGAAGACGGAGACTGGGCGCTGGAAAATGAGGAAACAGGCGAGCTTCTGCCGCTCCAGCCGGAGACGGGCTGGTTCGGGAGCCGCGCCATCCTGCGCTTCATCCTTCCGAGGATCGGAAAAGGCCAGACTCTGACCTTCCGCCTGACGCAGGCGCCCGCCTTCCCCTGCAGGGTCAGCGCCGAACCGCTGGATGGCCATCGGCTGCGGCTCTCGCTGGACGGTCAGGAGGTGACCTGCTATCACTATGCCGACTCCTATTCCCGTCCGTTCCTGTGGCCTCTCGTCGGGCCGGACGGAGTCCGGCTGACGCGGGACTGGCCGATGGAAGAACGCGAGGGTGATCAGCAGGACCATATTCATCATCGCTCGATGTGGTCGGCGCATGGAGACCTGAACGGGACGGACAACTGGACCGAGATGGAAGGGCACGGAAGCTCCCGCCACTATGCGTTCGAGGAGCAGACCAGCGGGCCGGTCTTCGGGCGTTTTTCGGCAAAGCACGAATGGCTGACGGCCGAAGGACAGGCGTATATGCGCGCCTACATTGATGTAACCCTGTACGCCATTGACGGCGACGCCCGGATGCTGGACTACACCATCTGCTTCCGGCCGCTGGCCGGGCCGGTGCGGTTCGGGGACACCAAGGAAGGGGGTATCATCGCAGTTCGTGTGGCATCCTCTATGTGCGGGCAGAACGGGGGGCTCATCGAGAATGCATACGGCGGCCTGACCGAGCGCGAGTGCTGGGGGCGTCCGGCTCCCTGGGTGGACTATTCCGGGACAGCAGGCAGCGACCTCTATGGCATCGCCCTGATGGAGCATCCCGAAAACCCGCAGTATCCTACACGCTGGCACGTGCGCGATTACGGGCTGTTCGCGGCTAACCCGTTCGCGCTTCACGACTATCTGAGCTCGGACCAGGTGGACGGCAGCGCCGTGCTGGAACCCGGACAGGTATGGAAATACGCCTACCGGGTGGTGCTGCACCGCGGACGCGCCGCCGACGCGGCGATCCGGGACCGGTTTCTCGCCTTCGCGGAGGGTCTGGAGATCAAGCCCATCGAGTAACTGCGCCGGGAACGCTCAGGCGGCGGTCAGCGCGTCCGGATTCAGCGGCTGCAGATCCTCTGGGACGAAAAGGCCGTCTTTGCGGATGAGCTCTCCGTCGAAATAGAGCTCGCCTCCCCCGTATTCCGGGCGCTGGATCAGCACAAGGTCCCAGTGAACCTTGGAGCGGTTCCCGTTGTCGGCCTTCTCGTATGCCTGGCCGGGCGTGAAGTGGATGGATCCTGCGATCTTTTCATCGAACAGGATGTCCCG
>JBBFLP010000132.1:0-1165 GCA_037478975.1 Armatimonadota bacterium | reverse complement strand
GCCATCCGGGCGTAATCCAGCGTGCACACCTGGAAGAAGAAGTCCTCGAATGCCTCCGTTGACATCCCCGCGAGCTGCGCCATAGAGGGCGTCGGCCAGCGCAGCACCACCCACTTGGTATGGTTCACGCGCTGCTCGAAGTGCACCGGATGCGCCACGTGCTCCAGATACAGCTTCATCCGCTCCTGCGGGACGTCGGCCGTTTCGCTGGCGTTGTCACCGCCGCGAAGACCGATATAGACGTTCATCAGCTTCATCCGGTGAAGCTCCCAGTCACCCTGGACCTTCATCTGCTCTTCCGCGGCGTTCAACAGGAGCGTCCGTTGCACCCGCGGTTCGCGCACGTCAACGAACGGAAGCGCTCCGCGTTCGGAAGCCGCCTCCACAAGCGTGCTGATCATTGGGGCGGGAACGCCTGCGTATTCAATCAACACACGCTCCCCGGCGGCAGTGCGGGTGGAATAATCCAGCAGAAGGTCGGCCAGCTTCCTGAAACGAGGGTCGCGCACAGGCAGTAATCCATCCTTTCCAGAGTTGTCCACAGGGCGGCTGGATTGTGCCGCCAGCCGACCCGGCGTGTCAAGGCCGGATCAGGCCGGCCGGGGTCAGATCTGGTAGTCCTCCAGGTGCAGACCGCACTCCGTCTTGCCGGTGCCGGCCCACCTGCCGGACCGCGGATCCTCGTCCCCTTCAACAGGGCGGGTGCAGGTCAGAGGACTGCAGCCAATGGAACGGTATCCGAATGCGGCCAGGGGATGGGGCGGAAGGTCATTCTTGCGCAGGTACTCTTCGATATCCGTGTCGCTCCAGTTCAACAGAGGTGAGATGGCATAGCAGGAGTAGCGCGCGCTCCACTCCACGAACTGACGGTTCCGCCGGGATTCAGACTGAGCCCGCCGGATGCCGCGCAGCCAGGCAGCCGGAGCGAGGTCACGCATCGCCCGCTCCATGGGCTCGTTCTTGTTGGCCGCGCAGCAGCGGGCTACATCGCGGCGATGACGGAAGTCTTCTTCTCCAGCCGACTCCAGATACGCGAAGGGGTCGTTGCGGGTGCGGTAATGCCAGATGTTCAGGTCCAGCAGCCGGCGAAGCTGTTCCACGTAGGCGTGGGTCTCGGGGAACAGGAAACCGGTATCAATGAAGATCACGCGGATGCGGGGCATCT
>JBBFLP010000131.1:2137-9069 GCA_037478975.1 Armatimonadota bacterium | reverse complement strand
TCAGGATGTA
Organism: Armatimonadota bacterium; assembly: GCA_037478975.1. Taxonomy (GTDB): domain Bacteria; phylum Armatimonadota; class UBA5829; order DSUL01; family DSUL01; genus CALCJH01. The sequence goes on along the minus strand of JBBFLP010000131.1, from coordinate 9,059 downwards.
ATTCGTGGTCCCGTTGACGATGCCCAGGATGCGCTCCACCCGGTTCCCGGCCAGTCCCACCCGGAGCGGAGAGATAATAGGAATGCCGCCCCCGACGCTCGCCTCGAAATAGAAGTCGCAGCCGTTCTCTTCCGCCAGCCTAAGCAGCTCGGGCCCCTGACGGGCCAGCAACTCTTTGTTGGCGGTAACCACGTGCTTGCCTGCAGAAAGGGCCTGCCGGACGATGTCAGCCGCCACGCCCACCCCACCAATGAGCTCACAGACGATCTGCACATCCGGGGACTCCAGAACCTGCCGGGCGTCGGAGACAAGCTCCACTCCGGGGCCCACCCGCCCCGCAAGCTCGGCCGCGCGGATATCCGCCACCATCCGCGGCTCCACCGGAACACCCACCTGCCGGGCAATGGTGGGCGCATTGTCCCGCAGGATGGTGTAGGTGCCCTGCCCTACAGTCCCGAAACCGATGATCCCCACCCCGACGGGAGCGTCTGTATGACTCAACTGCTCAGCTCTCCAGATCCTCGACGGGCTCGACGAACATCAGAGGCTCGTCGGCCTGAACCAGTTTGCCGCTCTCGGCCACGATCTCAACAATCCGCCCCGCCACCTCGGCCGGCACCTCGCTGAAGACCTTCATAGCCTCGATGAGGCCGATGGTCTGCCCTGCCGTGATGACGTCACCGACATCCACGAACGGCGGAGCATCCGGGGCCGGAGCGCGGTAGAAGACGCCGGTCATCGGCGCAGGAAGAGGGACGCCCCGCCGGCGGGCCGGAGCCTCCTGAGCCGGTTGCGGCCGGGGCGCGCGGGCCTTGCGCGCAGGACGAGGCGGGGCTGGAGCGGCGGGCACCGCCGGATCTGCCACCGGCGCGACGGCGGGTGCGTGTCCACGGATGGTGACCGAAAGCGATCCCTCGCTGACGGTGAGCTCCTCAAGCCCGTAACGCTCGGCGATGGATATCAGCCGACCGATCTGCTCTATGTCTATCCTGGCGGCAGGCATCGTGTTGTCAGGTAACCCCCTGTCTGCGGCTGGCCCGGACGGCCTTCGCGGCGCGCGGCATTGCCCCTCCGGCGGGGATTATATCCGCAATCAAGCGGCCTTGAGGCAGGCGGATGGAGCCGCCGGGAACGTGTTCAGGAGTCTTCCGCCGGCAACAGCTGAACGGGACGGCGCACAGCTGGCGTGGATTCGCGCTCCATCAGGATGGGCCGCAACCGCACCGTGACCGCCTCATCGGCCCGTCCGCCCCCGATGCGGGACATCAGAAGCTTCACCGCCTCCCAGGCGATCTGCCGGGTGGGCTGCCGGATGGTGGTCAGACGGGGCGTGACGAAGCTGGAAACATCCAGATCATCATAGCCCGTCACAGCGATATCCTCCGGCACGCGCAGTCCGCGGGAGCGGCATGCGAACAGCGCCCCGATGGCCACGTGGTCGTTCATCCCCACCAGCGCATCCACCATCCCGCCGGAATCCAGGAACTCGGACACGCAGAAGGAGCCGTAATCCTCCAGCGGCTCCCAGTAGCGCTCCCGCCCGATCCGCACCACCTCCACGCCGCATTGCTTCGCGATGTCGCAGACACCCTCAATGCGCTCCCGGATGGACGTGGACATAAAGGACTCGTCCAGCGGCATGATCAGTCCGATGCGCCGCCGTCCGGCAGCCACCAGATGGTCCCCGATCAGCTGCCCGGCAAGACGATGATCGGTCATCACGGCGTCGGCGGAGACGGACGGCACTGTACGGTCCAGAAAGACGAAGGGGAAGCCTCCCCGGCGGAGCCTCTCGAACTGAGCGGCGTTCGCTGAACTGCTGGAGGGCGCCACAAGCAACCCGTCCACCCGCTTCTCCCGCAGCAGACCCAGATGCTCCGTCTCCAGCTCGGCGTTGCCGCCCGAACAGCAGAGCAGAAGGTTGAACCCCTGGCTGGATGCAGCTTCCTCGATGGCGGCCAGCAGGGTGGCATAGAACGAGTTGGAGACCCCGTTCGTGACAACGCCCAGGGTTCCCGTCCTCTGACGTCGCAGGGATCGCGCAAGGGTATTGGGGGTGTAATCCAGTTCCGCCGCAATGGCCAGGATCCGGGCCCGGGTCTTGGGGCTGACCCGCCCGCTGCCTGTCAGGGCACGGTGAACGGTCGTCTTGGAAACCCCCACCCTGGCCGCGATCTCTTTCATTCCCGGGCTGTTGACGTCTTCAGCCGGCCGCCCCGCGGCGGAGGCGTCCGGAACGCCACTTCCCGGTTTTTTCCTTCTCAAGTCTCGGATACCTCCCGGTGCGCCCGCCATCCTTTAGGCGGGACTGAGGAGAGATGCGCTCTCCGGCCGGCAAGATATCCGCGCCGGTAAGCGCCAGCAGGCCGCACAGAGGCCGCAGCCCGCAATCATTCTAGCACGCCCGGCCCGCGGTGACACGCGGCAAAAACACGCATCAGCGCACGGCAGCGTCGTCGAACCAGCACTCCCCGCCCTGCGCACTCAGGGTCGTGCGGAGAAAGGCGCATCCGTCTGGCAGCGCGAAGTCCACGAACAGGCGCGACCATTCGCCACCCTCGGCTTTGCCCGTATCCGAGTGCTCCGCCATCAGGCGACCCTGCCGGTCGAAGCAGGACACCCTGAGGCAGGCCTCCGCCCCTGAAGGAGAGGAGACATACACCTGTGTCGCCGTCCGGCTTCCAGTGCCGGCAGGCGGAGCATAGTCCTGCTGCGCCACGGCAGACAACCCTTCCCTCTGCCGGGGGGCGGCCCTCAGGGAGCATTCGCCGTTCCGGCTGACGGACGCATCCACGACGGCGCCCTCCGCAAGAACCCATCTCCGCGGCAGCCCCGCCGCGGTCAGGTTTTCAAAAGAGCCGTTCTGGAAGGCTCCGGCCGGTGAGGGAGGCCGGCCGGCACCCGGGTCCCACGCCTCCTCTGCGATGGCGCGGACGTTGTCGAACCAGACGGTCCCGCGCCCCTCAACAACCAGCTGCACCATGGCGGAGCCCGCTCCGGCGGGCACGCGCGCAACACTCCTGAGGATCTTCCAATCCGAGGTTCCGGTCAGTGAGGAAGTCTGCGGCTCTGCGATGGGACCGCTGCCGTCGGGCGCATAGAATGCCATACGTGCGAACGCGCGCCCGCGGAGCCCGCGGGCCCTGGCCTGACACTCTATGTGGACGCGGTCTGAAAGGGGAACGCGGGCGAGGAACGTTTCCGCAATGACCGTGCCCCCCTCAGCAGAGGACATCCGGAGCGCAAAGCGGCCTGTCGCACTCTCCGCCGGATCGCGGGCCAACGTGCCGCTGCCTGCCGCAAACCAGTATGCGGCCCCTTCGGCCCCGTCGGAAATCTCGAAGCCGGAATTCAGAACCAGATTTGCTCCCCGCGCCGGAGGGCGGAGATCCCGCGACGACCAGACCACGTAGAGATGGGCGAGCAGCGGGGCGGCCAGCGCGGCCAGAGTCAGGGTGAGCAACCCGGCCGTAAGCCCACGCGAGGCGTGAGGCTGCTTCAGCGGCGAGGGCGGAGCCACGATCCGCGGCCGCGGCGCGCCGGCGGCCGCAGCACGGCCGCGGCGCCGTGGAGAAGAAGGCGGGGTCCGGTCCGGGGCGCTCATTTTCAACACGATTTTCGGGCTCAAGCCGCCAGGGATGGAGGGCGTAAGGGGACACCTCCGCGTGCTGGCGCAAAACCGGTAGACAATCTCCGCAGGAGATGAACCCGGATAGGTCAAAGGGCTGACGCGGAGCGCCGGGGAAGCGCCGGCGCTTCCGCCCACAATCAAGCAGACACGGAGGACACGGCCATTTCCAGAAAAATCGCATTCATCGGAGCGGGGAGCTTCGGATTCACCCGGGGACTGGTGCGGGACATCCTCACTTTCCCGGCGCTCTCGGACGCCACGCTGGCGCTGATGGACATTGATAAGGAGCGGCTGGACTTCATCACGACCGCCGTCAACCGGATCATCGAGGCGGGAAATTATCCGGCGAAGGTCATCTCCACGCTAGACCGGCGAGAGGCTCTAGACGGAGCGGACGGTGTGGTGTGCACCATCCTGCAGGGAGGGGTGGACGTCTTCCGCAGCGACATCGAGATCCCCAAGAAATACGGCGTGGACATCAACGTGGGAGACACCCGCGGACCGTCGGGGATCTTCCGGGCGCTCAGGACCATCCCGGTGATGCTGGATATCTGCCGGGATATCGAGGAGTTGTGCCCGGACGCACTGCTGCTGAACTACACCAACCCGATGGCGATGCTGTGCCGGGCGATGCTGGGAGAGACCCGTGTGAAGCTCACCGGGCTGTGCCACAGCGTGCAGGGGACCGCGATGATGCTGGCCCGGTGGATCGGGGCGCCGTTCGAGGAGATCACCTATCTTTGCGCCGGCATCAATCATCAGGCGTGGTATCTGGACTTCCGGTGGAACGGGAAGGACGCATATCCCTTGATCCGGAAGGCCGTGGAGACCCGGCCGGAGATCTATAACGAGGAGCAGGTGCGAAACGAGATGTTCCTGCACCTGGACTACTACGTCACGGAATCCAGCGGGCACAACTCCGAATACAACGCCTGGTTCCGCAAGCGGCCCGATCTCATCGAGAAGTATTGCACGCACGGCACCGGATGGAACCCCGGACATTACGCCTATATCCTGAACGAATACCAGAAGGTGGCGGATACCTGGCGGGATCATATCCGGGAGCAGCTGGAGGCTCCGGTGCGCCTGGAGCGGGGACACGAGTATGCCGCCAGCATCTTCAACGCGGTCATCGGCGACGGGGAGATGTTCGAGTTCAACGGCAACGTCCTAAACAATGGACTGATAGACAACCTGCCGGAAGGATGCTGCGTGGAGGTGCCGGTGCTGGCATCCCGCCGCGGTCTCAACCCGATGAAGGTTGGGCCACTGCCGCCGCAGCTGGCCCTGTTGAACAGCATCAGCGCCCAGTGCGAGGAGCTTGCGGTGCAGGGGGCAATCGAAGGAGACCACCGGAAGGTCTTCCACGCCATCTGCTACGATCCTCTGACCTCCGCGGTGCTCAGCCTGGCGGAGATCCGGCAGATGGTGGACGAGATGTTCGAGGCCAACCGCGGCTGGCTCCCGCAGTTCGGGATGGGACCTGGTGACTGACCCATCCCGCAGGAATCAGCAATGCAGACGGGGCGGTGCGAATCACCGCCCCTTTTTCGCACCTCTGGCGAGAGCAATGGCTTCGGGGTGCCGGAACCCAGCCAGAAATTGACCAATACTTTTGTCAGGGAAATGACATTCTGTGAAAGATTCAGCTATAAAGGGAGTCGAACAGTCGGGGTAATAACCGGGTCCGGGGAGGGCCAGAGAAGGACTGTAGCAACGTGAACGCACCTGAATCAGCAACGGCGCTGCCTGCCATCGACAAGGAGCTGAAGTCTCTGGGACTGCGGCTGACCCCGCAGCGGAGCCACATCCTGGCCGTGCTCAAGGCTGCGGAAAGGCCGATCTCGGCCTACGACATCTACTCGCAGCTCAAGTCCACGTTCCCCCACATCAGCATCGACACGGTCTACCGGAACCTGACGATGTTCACAACCATCGGAGTGGCGCTGCAGATCAACCTGCAGAACTCTGCCAGCGCTCTCTTCGAGTATCAGGGGGAGCGGCATCACCACCACGCGGTGTGCATCCGCTGCGGAAAGAACGTCTGCGTGGAAGGTTGTCCGGGTGTTCCTGAGGTCAAGTATCCCGAGGGAGAACAGGGCTTCCACATCACCGGACATGCTTTCGAGCTGTACGGATTCTGCGCCGAGTGCCAGAAGCACGGCACCTATCCTGCTAGGCAGCGCGCGGACCGCATCCGCAAAGACGAGGACTGAACCACCTCTGCCTGCGCTCTCCTGAAGCAGCCGGACCAGGCAGTCCGGAGCAGCTCAGGAAACCGGGCGGTCCCGCGAGGACTGAACCGGGAGAGCTTCGGGAGGCGCAGGCCGGGGGAGATCAAACATCGCGCTGGGGGAAGACGCGGCCACGTCTTGCCGCCTGCCCCCGAACTCGTTCCCCCGGATTGACCCCGTTTGTCCTCTATCGCCGCCTCTTGCAGGGGCGCCGCCCGTGGTCCGGGACCATCTTCGCAGTTCTTTCGTCACGCTCCCACGCGGAATTCTGCCTGCCCTCCAGACGACTTTGGGACGATAGTCTCTTGCCTCGTGGGATCCACAATCACTCACAAAAGAGACCGTCGCGGGCAGCTTTGCCTTCCCATTCACCGGCAGGAAACGAAACACAGAGGCAATAAGGCTTCCCGTGAGAGGTGATCGCGCTCCCTTCGGAGGAGCGCTGTTGCGATAAGGAGGGTCAGGAACCCATGGCAGAACTCATCGGAGCTGGAGTCGTCGGCACGGGATGGGTATCCGGCGAGCACATCCGCTGGTATAACGCAGATCCGCGCTTCCGGGTGGTGGCCATCTGCGGCCGGACAGTCGAGAAAGCAAGGCAGAAAGCGCTCGAATGCGGGCTCAAAGACGTCCGCTGCTATGACGACTACGCGAAGATGCTGGCCGACCCCGACGTTCAGGCGGTCTCCATCTGCACCCCACCCCACCTGCATCCCGAGCAGACCATCCGGGCGGCGGAGGCCGGCAAGCATATCCTGATCGAGAAAGCGGTCGCGAACGACCCGGCGTCACTGGGAAAGATGCTCCGGGCCGTGGAGTCTGCCGGCGTCCGGACGGTGGTCAGCTTCGTACTCCGCTGGAATCCCCAGTTCCTTCTGATCCGCAGGATGCTGGATGAAGGCGCAACGGGGAGGGTCTTTTACGCGGAAGTGGACTACTGGCACAACATCGGCCCGCAGTATCCGCAGTATCGCTGGAACGTAAAGAAGGAGATCGCAGGCAGCTCGTTCCTGTCGGCAGGCTGCCACGCCGTGGACGCCATCCGGTTCTTTACAGG
>JBBFLP010000131.1:0-2037 GCA_037478975.1 Armatimonadota bacterium | reverse complement strand
CTGATCGGGCCGGACGTCCTTGCCCTGCAGACAATGCTCTTCCTGAACCCTCCCGGCCGCGGCGGACAGGGGTGGCATCAGGACTCTCATTATATTCCGACGCTGCCCGACACGTTGATCGGGTTATGGGTGGCGCTGGACAGGGCGGACGAAGAGAACGGGTGCCTGTGGGTGTCTCCGGGGTCGCACCGGGAGCCGGTGCGGGCGCACCCGGAGCACGCGATTACCATCCATTCCTATGAAGCCTTCGCGGACTTGGAGCGGGCAGAACACGTGAGCATACAGGATGACTCCGTGAACTCGCTCACACCGATCGTTGGAAAGTATCCCCGTCCCATCCCCGTGGTTCTGGAACCGGGGGATGCAGTCTTCTTCCACGGGCACATCCTGCACCGCTCGTATCCCAACCGGACCAGGGACCGTTGGCGGCGGGCATTTGTGTCCCATTACTGTAATGCCCGCTCCTGGGTACCGTGGAACCATGGGGCATCGTTCGAAGGCGATTCCGCAAACAACCTGCACATCCTGGCGCGGGGCCGGACACACCTGCCCTTTGCGACCCCGCGTTTCGGCACTCCCTGCGCGGCGCTGGAGGTGGCAGGACAGAAAGCTCCGGAGGAATCAGCGGCCGCCGGGTGGAACCCGGAATGGGCACGAAGCGAAGATTACACACGGGCACGCGGCTGACTGCCCGGGGCTCGTGAAAAACTTTGCAAATCATTCGCTACTTCCGTTGCCGGAGAGTGAGAACTGATTGCATAATGACCCTGGATACCCTTGAGCGCTCGGCGAGGGGGTAATCCCGGGCGGCTTTGTGCAATGCATCACAATCGGCGGCGAGTCAGGGCGAAGACGGCGGGGACGTAGAGACGAATGGAAGCTTCCGCAATGAATGCGACAGCAGCAGTTGCCGAGGGCGCGGACTGGAGCGCAAAGGCATCCAGGATCGCAGCGGCGGCAGCCATCCTCGGAGGAGCCGGGGCACTGGCCGGACTCTTCCTTGGCGGCGAAGAGTTCTGGTGGATGCTGCTGGTTAACTTCCTGTTCTGGGGAGGAATTGCGCAGGGAATGATCCTGTGGGCGGCGATCCTGCGCACCGCACAGGCTAGCTGGGCGGCCGGCGTCAACCGGATCGCCCGCTCCTCCATCCACTTCCTCCCGGTGTCTCTGGTGATGTTCGCCCTTCTTTACTTCGGACGCGAGCACTGGCTCACCTGGCTCCACCATCCGGTCCCGGCCAAGGCGAAGTGGCTGAACGAAGGGTTCTTCTTCGCGCGGAACGCGGTGGCGCTGCTGATATTGACGGGTCTGAGCTACTGGTATGTGCTGGCATACCGCAAGCTGGAGCCCGGAGAGGGCCGGGAGCCGTCGGATGAGACGGCCTCCTTCATAAACCGGCTGGCCATTGCGCTGGTGCTGGCGTATGTGGTCATCTACACCCTGCTGGCCTTCGATATGGTGATGTCCCTGGAGCCGCACTGGTACAGCACGCTGTTCGGGGCTTACTACTTCGTTGGCAACCAGTATGCCGCAATGGCGGCCATCATCATCGTCGCCACTCTGGCCGGGAAGCCGGCGGGGCTGGAGAAGTATCTGGATTCCCACCGCTTCGCGGACATGGGCAACCTGATGATGGGCTTCGGCATCCTGTTTTCCGGCTTCGTGTTCGCGCAGTGGCTGACCATCTGGTACGGGAACATCCCGGAGGAGGCCACCTACCTGCACCATCGCCTGTATCTGTTCCCGTGGCGGGGGGTGGGCATCGCCATTCTGGTGATCCTCATGTTCGGTCCGTTCCTGCTGCTTCAGAGCAGGGCGGCCAAGGCCACGCCGCGGCGGCTGGTGTGGATCGCCGCGATGGTTTTTGTTGGACTCTGGCTGGAGCGCTGGATGCTGGTGGTTCCCGCGCTGGCGCCGGACAGGCTGGCAGGCCTGGGACTTCTATGCTGGAGCATCCCCGTCTTCTGCGCGGGAGCCCTGGCGCTTGCGATCATATCCTCCCTGCGGTCAGAACCGCGGGTGTCCGGGCTGGATCTG
>JBBFLP010000130.1:5552-9149 GCA_037478975.1 Armatimonadota bacterium | reverse complement strand
CGTTCCGCTTGATCGCCAGCACGGTGATGCCATATTCCTGGCGCACCCGGGCCTCACGGAGGCTCTTACCTGCGAGGGGGCATCCCTCCGAGACCTGCAAATCTCCCAGCTCCAGGTCCTCGCTCTCGTTGTGCACCACCAGGTCCAGGAAGTCCATGGTCCTGGGCTTGATTACAGCCGCGGCGATCCGCTTCCCTCCGAGGGTGTAGGGCGACATGACACGGTCCGCCCCCGCGCGCTTCAGCTTCTGTTCGTTCTCCTCGCGGATGGAGCGAGCCACGATGTACAGATTGGGATTCAATCCCCGCGCCGTCAGCACGATGAAGACGTTCTCTTCATCCGTCGCCGTCACGGCGATCAACCCTTTCGCCTTGCTGATGTTCGCCCGGTGGAGCACCTCGTCGTCAGTCGCTTTTCCTTCGATGTAGAGCGTGTCGTGCTCGATGAGCGAAGGGATCTGCTCCGGGTTCCATTCGATGACCACGTAGGGAATGTTGTTCGCCCGCAGATCTTTGACGATCTGCTTCCCCATGCGGCCGTACCCGCAGACGATGTAGTGGTCTTTCAGTCTGGCAATCGCGTCGTCCATACGTCTTCGCTTCTCCCTGGCTTCCGTCTCCTCCAGCAGGTCGGCGGCCTCGGCGGCCGCGTCGGAGAAAGGCTCAAGCACCACGTGTGCCCCGGCTTTCAAAAGCTCCAGTGTATCTTCGGGACGTTGCGCCGTCAGGGCAAGGTTGCCGTCGTAACCGTGGGCCTTAAGGCTTTGCGCCAGCGTCAAATTGACATCCCGCGACGGGACGGCGCTCACCACCCATCGCGCTGTGGAGAGCGGCAGCATGGCCGGGAACTCCGGATCCTGCGCGTCACCGAACCAGGCCGCCCGCCCCATTCTGTTCCATTCGCGCACGGTCTGCGGGTCAAAATCCACCCCGAGCACACGGCGCCCGCGCTGCTCCAGCTCCCGGACGATGCCGCTGCCATATCTCCCGCAGCCGAACAGGATGGTGTCTGCGGCTGCCCCCTCGCCGTGCTCCGTATCCAGCTCCTGTTCACGGAATGCATTCTTGCGCTCAAAAATGCGCAAGTACGGCCCCAGAATTCCGTACAGTTGCTGGGAATAAAGAATCATATAAGTGGACAGGCCGATGGTCACCAGACCCACCAGTGTGACCACGCCTACATCGGCTTCGTCAATATGCCCCAGGTTGAAACCGAGCGACGCCAGAATGAGGGAGAACTCGCTGATCTGCGCAACGGTCAGACCGGCCAGGAAACTGGTGCGGCTACGATAGCCCATCACCCCCATGATGATCATCACGATGATCGGGTTTCCGATGAGCACGAAAAGGGACAGCGGCACCGCTTTCCATACCTGGCTTCCCAGCAGTCCCAGGTTCAGCCGGGCTCCCAGCTCGATGAAGAAGAACAGCAGCAGAAAATCGCGCAGGCTGACAAGCCTGGCTCCGAGGATCTCCCGGTAGCGCGTCGAGGCCAGAGAGATGCCGGCCAGAAACGCGCCTACTTCTTTGCTGAAGCCCAGCCATTCGCACAATCCGGCCAGAGCGATAGCCCAGGAGATAGCGCCCAGTACCAGCAGCTCCGAGGATCGGGCGAAGAACTCCACAGCCCGTGGAATGGCGAACGCCATCAGCAGGCCGAGACCGGCGATCAGCGCCGCTCCTTTGGCAACGATCCCGACAATATGCGCCCATAGTGGAAGTTCGCTCTGGCCACCGAAGGCGGACAGAACGATCATCGCCAGCACCACAACGACGTCTTGCACAATCAGAAAGCCGATAGCGATGCGTCCGTGCAGAGAGTCGGTCTCGCGCTTGTCTGACAGCAGCTTGACGATGATGATGGTGCTGGAGAAAGTCAGCGCGACAGCCACATAGAGCGCGCTGATCGGGCGCAGCCCCAGAGCGATGCAAATGAAGTAGCCGCCGATGGTGGTAAACGCCACCTGTCCGAGACCCGTCGCCAGCGCAACAGGACCCATCGTGCGGATAAGGCCCACGTCCAGCTTGAGTCCCACGACGAACAGCAGCAGCGCCAGTCCCAGTTCCGCCAGAAGGTGGATCTGGTCGGACTTGTCCACCCATCCCAGCCCGCTGGGACCCACCAGAATGCCCACGCCGATGAAGCCCACCAGCAGAGGCTGGCGGAGCCGGATGGCGACAGCGCCCACCGCCGCAGCCACGAGCAGCAGCAGCACCATCTGGTCGAACAGGTTCCGGCTGATCTCAATGCCCAAAGCGAAAGCGCCCGGGGACGCGGCGGATGTGGTCCTTCCGGCCGCGTCCCCGTCGTATAATAGTGTCAGTTGGAGGCATCCAACAAGAGGGCGGGTCGCGGACCGGCCGATGCCGCCCGGGAAAGGCCAGCATGAAAAACGGAGGGTCAAAGCTTTCACTGTGGTTTGTTGCCTGGACCGCCGCCGCCCTTGTACTGGGCGTAAGGATCCCCGTCGCCTGCGAGGAGGACCGCTACTCCCGCGCGGACGCCGTCGCGCTGGCCGTCAAGTACGAGCCTGGCACTTCCGTCGCCACGCTTGCCAGGGCACTGACAGCCGGACTGACATCGGACGAAGAGCGCGCGCGGGCGATATTCCGCTGGATCGCGGAGAACGTGTCCTACTCGGCCGGCCGTGCGGCCTCAAACGGCGGAGCAGATGCTGTCCTGCGCAGCCGCACTGCCGCCTGCGAGGGATACGCCGGTCTGTTCGCGGCGATCTGCCGGGCGCTAGGACTGGAGGCAGAGGTGATTGGCGGGTACTCCAAAGGCTATCACTACAGGGCGGGAGGAGCGCTGTCGCTCAAGCCGGACCACGCCTGGAATGCGGTGAAGATCGGCGGGGTCTGGAGGCTGGTGGATTGCACCTGGGGCTCGGGCTATCTGGACGACTCCGGCCGCTTTCATCGGCTCTTCAATGGTCATTACTTCATGACCCCGCCTGAAGAGTTCATCTTCGATCATTTTCCCGAGGATCCCAGGTGGCAGCTGCTGGCCAGGCCTCTGTCCCGGGAGGAGTATCAGCAGCTTGTGATGGTGCGGCCGCCATTCTTCCGTTACGGTTTGCGGCCGGTCAGCCACAGGCAGGCTGAGATCCGATTGCGCGGTCCGGGCTCTGTGACAATGGGAGCTCCGGAGAACGTTGCGTTGATGGCGCGCCTGTATTCGGGCGATACGGAGGTTGCGGGCACTCCAGTGTTTGTCCGGCGCTCCTCAAACGCCGAAGTGCTGATCAATCCGCCGGCTGCCGGAGCGTACCGGCTCCGCCTTTTCGCAAAGAGCTGTGATAGCAGCGATCCCTACGAGTGGGCGGCGGAATACTCCATCAAGGCGGAGGCGGCGGGGGAGCCGGATGCCTACCCCCGCGCCTATGAGGCCTACTACAGACGCAGCGTGTGCCTCGATGGTCCCGTGCGGGGGCGTCTTCCAGCAGGTCAGCCGGTGAGCTTCCGCATCAGAGTCCCGGAAGCAAGCCAGGTGGCGCTGGTCTCGGGGGACGAATGGACGTTTCTTGAAGAGAAGGAGAACTGGCGGGAAGGAACGGTCGTCCCGAAGCGGGGGCCTCTCCAGCTGGCGGCAGCATTT
>JBBFLP010000130.1:0-5452 GCA_037478975.1 Armatimonadota bacterium | reverse complement strand
CCGTCACGCCTTCCGGGCAATCCCTGGTGCAACCCGTTTGGCTCCGGACGCGCGATGTGGGGGGAGGCGACTGGTCGTTCGATCCCGGGACCGGGGCCGGGCAGCGTGGCATCCCGGGTGGCGCCGGCCTGAACAACGTCGGGCTGCTGATCAGCGTCGCCGGAAAGGTGACCGAGACGGGAACGGACTGGTTCGCCGTGGATGACGGTTCGGGATCTCCTGGCGACTCCGGCGCCGGTGGTCTTCGCGTATCGGCGGCCAGCGTCCTGCTCCCTCCCTGCGGCGTCCCGGTGAGGGTGACGGGCATCAGTTCCCTCCGCACGGAGGCCGGGACGCCTGCCGCATTGCTCTTGCCGCGCACGGCGTCAGATGTGGCGCTCATCGGAGGCGCAATCTCAGGGCGCGTGCTGATGTCCGGGAGCCAGATCGTGCCTCTGAGTATTGAATCGCCTCATCCCTGTCCGGACAACTATGTGGGCGCCTGGGTCGTCTCCGCTCCGACCGGAGCACTCCGGTTCCGGTTGCATTTCACGCAGGTGGATCTGGACGTCCTGGACGTGCTGCAGATTCTGGGGTCGGGCGGAGAGCTGAGGCAGGAGATCAGCTGGCTGTTCTACAACTTACCCCTGACCGATTTCTGGAGCGCATGGATCCCGGGGAACTCCGCCACGCTGCGTCTGGAGACGGACGAGCGGTTCTTCCTGCCCTCGCGATACGGCTTCCAGTGCGACCGTCTTGAAGCGGAGATGCCGGGGACCGGCGTGCCGGGCGTCACGTTGACCATTACCCCCGGAGGATACAGTGCGGTGACCGGCCCGGAGGGACGGTATCTGATTCCCGCCCTCCCGGAGGGTACCTACCGGTTGACACCCTCACTGCCCGGTGCGAGTTTTCTGCCTCCGTTCACGGACATCTCAGTGCGGGACGGGGAGGCGCTCCACGGACTGGATTTCTTGAAACAGTAACCGCTGAGGAACGCTGGCGGCCCTCAGAATGCCGCCGGAACGGAAAGGATTCTGCATGCTGGACCTGCTGCAAGAGGCGCTGCGAGATAGCGCGCTCGTGCAAAGCTTCTCCGGGGTCAGGACTTGCTTCGGAGACTCCGGACGCATCAGCCCTGCCCACGAAGCACTGGCTGCGGTGTATGGCTTCTGCTATGCACGAGACCTCCCCGAGAAGGATGCTCCTCTCGTGCTTGCGCGGGATCCGCGTCCCAGCGGGCCTGCCATTACGCAGGCGCTGGTCAGAGGCTTCCTTGCCGCCGGCTGCCGCCGGATTGTAGATCTGGGAGTCATTACGACCCCTCTGGCGCAGGCTGCCGTGCGTTCGTTTAGGGCAGGGGGTGGGGTCATTGTTACGGCGAGCCACAACCCTCTGTCCGATAACGGCTGGAAATTCCTGACAGGATTGGCCGGCCACCGGCCGGGCGACGCTCCGGCCGGGGCCCTGATGTCCGCTCCCCGGATGGAGCGCATCGTGCAGAGTGTGGCAGCCGTCGCCATCCGGGGTGATGCGTCCGTCGAGCGGGCGATCGAGAGCGTCTCGGGGGAAGAGGCGTTCACGGCGCTTGTCCGTTCAGGATCCCGGCGCGTTCACACCCGGGCAGTGGATGCCTATCTGGAAACTGTCACCAACGACTGGGGGCTGGACGTGGAGGCCCTGATGCGGCGGCCGATGGGTCCGGTTCTGCTTGATCCGAACGGCGGCGCGGCGTCAGGAGTGGCAAGCGCGGTCCTGGAGGCGCTGGGCATCCGGGTGTACGAGATGAACGCGGAGCTGGGACGTCCTTCCCATCCCATTGACACAGACAGCGTCAACCCCGAAACGGGAGAGCACATTCTCACCCGGGTGGCGCGGGCTGTGCGCTCCTGTGAGGCGCAGTTCGGAGTGGCATTCGACTACGACGCGGACCGGGGCAATGTGGTGCTCCCTGGCGACACCTCCGATGCGGTGGTCGCTCCGCAGGAGATCAGCGCCCTGAACGTGGCGCTTGCGCTCGCGCGTGTGGAAGCATCGGGCAACGGTGGACGCCGGGTCTGCGTGGTGGCCTCGGACGCCACCTCCGGCCGGGTGGATCAGATTGCGGCTCAGTTCGGAGCGGAAGTGCACCGGGTCGAGACGGGCGAGGTGAATGTGGTCACCAGGATGCGCCAGCTTTTCGAGGAGGGCGCCCTGGTCCCGGTGGGCGTGGAGGGCCCGAACGGCGGAACGGTGTTCGCCGGGTCTACCTGCCGGGACGGTGTACTTACGGCTCTCTCCTGCGCGCTGGCGGTGTCCGGAGAGGAGGCCACGCGCATCTGGCGTGAGAAAAGCGGACACGGTGCGGGAACTTGCGCCCTGGAAGAACTGCTGCAAACCCTTCCCCGCTGGAGCACACCGGCGGCGCGCGTCGTCCTGGAGAACCCGGGACCGCATTCTGAAGTCAAAAAGCAGATGGAGGAGCGCTTCCGGAAGGAGATCTGGCCCAGGCTGGTCACACGGTTCCGCGACTACCGTATTCTCAACTACGAAGGCACAGAGTGCGTGGAGACTCGCCGCGGCGACGAGGCGGGAGGGTGGCGCGTGGACCTGCTCCGGAATGGAGAGTGCTGCTTCATTTTCGCTCGCGGGTCGCGGACAGAGGCCGGTGTATGGCGGGTCATTGCGGACTCACCGGATGCCGATGAGGCGAGGCTGCTTCTGGATCTGGGACAGGATCTGCTGCGCAGCGTGGAACGCGCGGCACTTGCCGAGAACGAATAGGGGGATCCGGGTATGAGAAGCTCGATTTTTGTCAGTCTGGCCGCCTTTTTTCTGGCAGGGCTGGCAGTCCAGGCAGCGCCGCCGCAGCTGACTCCAGCGCCCGATGAGATCGTCGTGCGGGGGACCGTGACGGAGCCGCCATCGGGGGGACGCTTCACCGTCCGGGCTACAGCCGTCCGGCTGTACGGTCAGAGCACGGACACGCTGCTGGAGCAGCCCGCTCCGAAAGTGGTGACCACAACGGCGACTACCGCCTTCTCCTTGGCGGATGGACGCTCCGCAGGGGTCGCGGACGTCGTGGCGGGCGTGGAGGTAGCGGTGGTGGGCAAGAACCTGGGCCGTGGCCAGCCGCTCCCGGCGCGCGCCGTGGTTCTTTTCACCCCCGAGAGCACTCCTGCTCCCGCTCCCGCGCGGGATGGGCCAGCCTCACCTGGAACCTCCACGCCGCCCGCCCCCGGAGCTCTTGCGGAGCCGGAGGATCCCAGAGTCATCCGGCCCGATAGCGCCTTCAGCCGGTGGCGGGATCCCGCCGGGGTGGAATACCTCTACCCGAAAGACTGGATGCCTTCCGCCTCGCTGGGAGCCAATCCCGTGACCTTCCAGAAAGGAGCGGTTGCGCTCCACGTGAGGCGTATCCCTGTGGAAACCGGAATGGATCCGCAGGGGACGGCCGAATCGGCGCTGCAGGTGGCGCGCGCCGTAGCTTCCGGCAAGGGTTGGCGCTCCGCCGAGGGCCAGACGACCATTGCCGGCGTCCGGTGCAAGACCCTTACCATCACGGGCGAGATGCAACCGCGGGATCTGGCGCTTGCGCTGGGGATGGATGAGAAACAGATCCCTGGTCCCACGGACGCCGTGGTGCGTATGGCGTTTGTTCCCGTGCCGATCAATCCAGCGCGCGAGCCGTGGGTTCTTCAGATCGCGATAGGCGGGCCGCAGGCGCGGATGGGAGAACTGGCTCCGGCTTTCAACCGGGTGGCTCAGAGTGTGGTCCTGATGCGGCAGGAAGTGCCGGATACCACTGGTACGGTGACCCCTATGAGGGCCGCCAACACGGTGCAGGTGGAGAACGCGCTGCGCCAGGTGGGCACCGCCCTGATGATGTACTTTACCGACAACGATGACGTCGTGCCGTCCAACTGGGAAGTGCTGCGGCCTTATCTGTCCGATCCGAAGCTTCTGAACAACCTGTTGAAGGGATGGCCGAACTACGGAGTGGGGCCGGTGCAGCTTATGGCTCCGGGAACGCGGGTGTCTCAGATGGGTAATCCGTCTCAGGTGGTCATTGCCAGGGCGGCCGGTCCCGGGTATGACATCGCCCTGTATGCCGACGGACACGTTGCCCGTGTGCGGCGGTGATCTGTGATGTGCCGGCGGGCGATTGCTTGTCTGAGCCTGCTTGCGCTCTCCTGTAATATCCTGCTCACGCCTCCGGCGCGGGCGGCCAGCGCTCAGCGGCCGCGTGTCGGTCTGGCTCTTGGTGGCGGCGCGGCAAGAGGTTATGCGCACATCGGGGTGCTGCGCTGGTTCGAGGAGCACCGCATCCCGGTAGATTTCATCGCCGGCACAAGCATGGGTGCGCTGGTGGGCGGCGCTTACGCGATGGGCTATTCCCCCGGCGAGATCGTCTCCCTTGCCGAATCTCTGGACTGGGACACCGCTCTTCAGCCTGAAGTGCCGTATGCCTCGCTTACGTTCCGGCGCAAGGAGGATCGCCGGGACTACCCGTTCGCCCTGACATTCGGGCTCCGCGACCGCTTCCGCCTTCCGACAGGACTGAGCCCCGTCCACGTGGTGGGCATGCTGCTCAGCCGGATCAGCCTGCCGTACGGAGATCTGGATTCGTTCGACAGTCTACCGGTCCCCTTCCGGTGTGTGGCGGTGGATATCGAGTCCGGAGAGCAGGTCGTGCTGGCCGACGGACCCCTCTGGCAGGCCCTCAGAGCGTCCATGGCCATTCCCGGTGTATTCACGCCTGTGGAGCGCGGCGGCCGGCTGCTGGTGGACGGAGGGCTTCTGAACAACGTCCCGGCAGATGTCGTCCGCCGCATGGGCGCCGATGTGGTCATTGCCGTGGACGTGAGCGAGGATCTTGCAGACCGATCCGCTCTGGACTCCCTGCTGGGACTGGCCAATCAGTCTGTGGCCGTGATGGTGTTGAACAACACCAGGGAGATGCTCCGTCACGCCGATTTAGTGTTGGCGCCGGATGTCCGGGCCATATCCGGCGCGGATTATTCCCGGATCAGGGAGACGGAGGCCCTCGGGTATGCCGCCGCCACGGAGCGGGCGCGTTTTCTGGAAACCCTGTCTCTTGATGAGCAGTCCTGGAAGGACTATCTCCGGGACCGGGAGAGGCGGAAGCGGCGGGAAACCCCGGAAGCTGAAAAGGCCACTGTAGCCGGCCTGCCTGAGCACGAGGCTGCCGACGTGAGCGCGAGACTCCAGAGACTGACCGGGCAGGCTGTGGACTCTGCGCGGCTGGAGCGGGAGCTGCAAAGGCTCCAGGGGAGCGGGCGTTACGGTATTGTAGGCTATCACGTAGCGCAATCGGCGGATGGCGGGGCGCTGGTGGTGACGGCTGCTCCGCCAAGGCACGGGCCTCCCTTCTTGAACACCTCCTTTAGAGTGCGGAGCACCAGACTGACGGACATCCAGATGCTGCTGGGGACGCGCTTCACGACGTTCGATCGCTTCCGGAGAGGGGATG
>JBBFLP010000129.1:6875-9217 GCA_037478975.1 Armatimonadota bacterium | reverse complement strand
GCGCTCGTTTCGGGTGCGAGAGGTCGGGAGTTCAAATCTCCCCGCCCCGATGTCTCCTTCTCTTCGCGCCGTTCATCAGGAGAGCTTCACTCGCTTGCGCGCCCGTCTCATCCCCCCTGTGCTGTGTTTGGCCGCAGCGCTGACGGCCGCCTGCGGGCTGCCGGTTGCGGCCGCGCCTGTCCGGGTGCTCCTTACTGCCTTCGGGTCCGCGGAGGGTGTCAGCATCTCGGCAGCAGATCTGGAGGTCAGCACGGATGGCAGGGCGTGGAGAACCCTGCCGAGCGGGAGCGCACCACTCATCGAACCGGGACGGACTCCATCGTCCCCGGCGCTGTTCCGGAGCGCAGATGGCACAGTAACGCTCACACGCGGCCCGCTCACGCGCTCCTACCGCGGCATCATCGAGGTCAGCGCGGGACCGTCTCCGTCCATCGTCAACGTGGTGGATCTGGAGGACTATTTGCGGAGCGTGGTCCCTTCCGAGATGCCATCCTCCTGGCCCGTGGAGGCGCTGAAGGCGCAGGCTGTGGCAGCGAGGAGCTATGCGCTGGCATCCGGCCCGCGCCACCGGGCGCAGAGAGCAGATCTCTGCGACGCCACGCACTGCCAGGTCTATCGGGGAGCAGCCTTGGAAACCGCTGCCACGGACCGCGCAGTGCTGGAAACTCGTGGGATGGTGTTGATGAGGCAAGGGCGCATTGTGGCCGCTCAGTTCTGCGCGGACTGCGGTGGTGTCGCGGCGCCCGCCTCAGGATCCCGGGCAGATGCGCTGGAGGACGGGACGCACTTCTGCGAGGCCTGTCCTTCGCACCGGTGGAGCACACGCATCAGTCAGGAGACGATGCTGAGGGCGCTCGGCGAAGAGCGTCCCGGGGCCGTCCGGCGGATCCGGATCGAAGCCAGGGACGAATCCGGCCGGATAACGTCCATAACCATCGAGCACGATTTTGGCAGGGTCGCTCTGACAGGACCGGAGATGCGGGCGAAACTGGGTCCGGCAGGCATCCGCTCTGCGCTCTGCTGGTTCGAGGCCGACCCCGAAACGGACGATATCCTTGTAAGCGGGCTGGGCTACGGGCACGGCGCAGGCCTCTGCCAGTGGGGAGCCCGGGGACGCGCTCTGCCGCCTCACGGGCACGACTTCCGCGCCATCCTGGCCCATTACTTCCCCGGAGCCGGACTTGCGACACTGGACGCGAGCGGCCGGCCCGGCCCGGCGGAGCCTCTCAGCGGCTCTCAGCGCGCGCCTTGATGGCCTGCAGGATATTCGCCGCGTTCTGCTTCATCTTCAGCGCGACGATGTTCTTGATGAGTGGGCCGATAAGGGGAACGTCGTATTCATAGTCCACCACACAGTGGAAGCGGACCTTCCCGTCCTCTTCGGTAAAGGTCCAGAGGCCCTCGTAGGAGTCGAAATCGCCCTTCAGCATACGGAATGCGCAGGTGCGGGCCTGCGGATCCCATACATCCTCCTCCGTCCAGCGCACCGTACGCTTGAACTCCTTGATGACCCCCTCCCACTCGGTCACAGTGCGGAGCCCGTCCGGCGAGCGCTCCAGCACCTTCAGGCTGCGGACGTCCGGCATGAACTCCGGGAAGCTCTCCACATCCTGCGCCACCGCCCAGACGGTCTCAAGAGGAGCGGCGATCTCAACGGTCTCTTCTATGCGAGGCAACAGCTTATCTCCTACTGCAAGCGGCGGAACAGGCCGACAACCTTTCCCACAATGCGGACATCATCCGCGTAGATGGGCTGCATCTTCTGGTTGGCCGGCTGCAGCCGGATGCGCCCGTTCTCGCGGTGCAGACGCTTTACGGTCCCCTCCCCGTCCACCAGCGCGACCACAATGTCGCCGTCATCGGCCGAAGGCTGCTCTCGCACCACGACATAGTCGCCGTCGTGGATCCCGGCCTCGATCATGCTGTCTCCGCGCACGCTGAGCAGGAATCCCCGCCCGTCCGGGACGAGTTCGGAGGGCACGCCGAAATAGCCCTCGATGTCCTGCTCGGCCAGCAAAGGGGTGCCGGCCGCCACCCTGCCCACCAGGGGAAGCTGCACGGTCTTCGCGGGACGCATGGCCGGACGCGCCGGGCGGATGGCGCGGGTCAGCCCCCTCTCCCGGACAATCAGGCCCTCCTCCGCCAGCCTTTTCAGATGCGCCTGTACGGTGGAGGGCGAACTCAGGCGCACCGCCTCCCCTATCTCACGGACTGTGGGAGGATATCCGAACCGCTGCGTGTGACGTTCGATGTAGTCCAGGATCTCCCGTCTCTTAGGACTCAGAGGAATCCCCCTCGTCATCGGACACCTCCTCCGCGACAGCAGCGGGAGCAGGCTGCTT
>JBBFLP010000129.1:2909-6775 GCA_037478975.1 Armatimonadota bacterium | reverse complement strand
CCGCGGCCCTGACGCCGGTAGTCCGCCATCTTGGTGCGCTTGCCCATCCCCAGCTCGGTGCCCACCAGAAGCTCGTCCTTGCCCTGCGTGACGCACATAGCGACCACCCGGTCGCCCTCGCGCAGCTTGATGCCCCGCACACCGCCGGCTGCCCGGCCCGTGGGACGGACTTCGTCCTCGCGGAAGCGGATGCTCATCCCGTCCCTCGTGACAAGCACCACGTCGTAGCTGCCATCGGTCAGAGCCACCCAGCGAAGCACATCGCCCTCTTCCAGGTCAATGGCCCGCAGCCCGTTCGCCCGGATGTTGCGGAACTGCTCCAGCTCGATGCGCTTGACTTCGCCCTGCTCCGTAGCCATAACCAGGAACCGGTTGTCGGTGCCCTGCATCTCCTTGATGGGCACGCTGGCCGTCACCACCTCGCCAGGCTCGATGTTGATGAGGTTGATGATGGGCGTCCCCATCGCCGTCCGCCGCGCCTCCGGCACCTCGTAGGCCTTGATGCGATGTACGCGCCCCCGATCCGTGAAGAACAGGATGTAATCGTGCGTGGTGGCGACGAAGAGTTTGGCGACCTCGTCCTCTTCCTTGGTCCCGGCGCCGATGATTCCGCGTCCCCCTCGGCGCTGGCTGCGGTACGTATCCAGCGGAACACGCTTTACGTAGCCCGCCCGGGTAATGGTGATTATGGTCTCCTCCTCAGGGATGAGATCCTCCTCACCGATCTCCTCCGCCTCCAGAGGAATGATGCGCGTGCGCCGCTCGTCTCCATACTTGTCCCGCATAACGCGCAGCTCGGCCTTCACCACCCCGCGGATCTTGTCCGGCGAGATGAGCAGATCCTCATAGTAGGCGATCCGGCCAAGAAGCTCCCGGAACTCCTCCTCCACCTTCTCGCGCTCCAGCTGAGTGAGCTGGCGCAGCTGCATGGCCAGGATAGCGTCCGCCTGAATCTGAGTGAGGTCGTAGCGGCGCATCATCTCGCGCCGCGCCTCTTCGGTGCTGCGCGAACGCCGGATCAGCGCGATGATCTCATCCAGGAAGCGGATGGCGATGCGCAGACCCTCCAGCACGTGCGCGCGCGCTCTGGCGCGCTCCAGCTCCCAGAGACTGCGCCGGAACACCACGGACTCGCGATGCGCGATATAGTGCTCCAGCATCTGCTTGAGGTTCAGCATCCGGGGCTGCTGATCCACCAGCGCCAGCATGATGACCCCGAATGTTGAGCGCAGCGGAGTATGCTTCAGCAGGTAGTTGAGAACCTTCTTCGGGTGCGCGTCGCGTTTCAGTTCGATGACAATGCGCATCCCGTTGCGGTCCGAGAAATCGTTCAGGTCCGCGATGCCGTCCAGCTTCTTCTGGTGCACCAGCTCCGCGATCTGCTCGATGAGCCGTTTCTTGATGACCTGATACGGCAACTCCGTGATGACGATGCCGGACCGCCCCCCCTCCAGGGTCTCGATGGTCACCTCACCCTGCATGGTGATCCGGCCGCGGCCCGTCTCATAGGCCTCCCGGATGCCCTTAGTTCCCAGGATGATGCCGCGCGTCGGGAAATCTGGCCCCTTGATGAACTCCATCAGCTTGCTGATGGAGGCATCCGGGTTGTCGATGAGATAAATAATGCCGTTCAGGAGCTCGGTGAGGTTATGGGGAGGGATGTTGGTGGCCATGCCCACGGCGATGCCCGCGCTCCCGTTCGCGAGAAGGTTGGGAATCCCTGCGGGCAGGACGACCGGTTCCAAGCGGGTCTGATCGTAGTTGTCCACCCAGTCCACGGTGTCCTTTTCGATGTCCGCCATAAGCTCCATCGCGATGGGGGCCAGGCGGCACTCCGTGTAGCGCATGGCTGCGGGGGGGTCGGCATCCACCGACCCGAAGTTCCCCTGCCCGTCTATGAGGGGATAGCGCAGGTTGAAATCCTGCGCCATGCGCACCAGCGTGGGGTAGATGACCTCGGTGCCATGGGGGTGGTAGTTGCCCTGAGTCTCACCGCAGACCTTGGCGCACTTGACGTGGGCCGAGTTGGGTCCTACACCCAGCTGCCGCATGGAGTACAGAATGCGCCTCTGGACCGGCTTGAGACCGTCCCGCACATCCGGCAGCGCCCGCGAGATGATAACGCTCATTGCGTAGTCGAGATATGAGCGTTTCATCTCGTCTTCGATATTTACATCCACAACCTCTCGCGCAAAATCCGTGCTCATGAGCTCCTGTGCGATCCTTCGCCAAACATCCGTTCTACTGGCGGCATTATAACCGCCCGTCCGCTAGAGCGCAAAAGTAAGCGCAAACAAAGAGGGACGCCGTCCGGCGTCCCTCCAGAAATCTGGCGCAACCCGGCAAAGCTGCCAAAGACGCCTTACTTGACCCTCCGTGCGCCCACGTAAGTGCGCGCATAGGTGCCCGTCGTCAGTGAGTCCACCCGGACGCCTCCCCGGGGATTGCTCGCGTGCACAAACTTGCCGTTGCCGACGTAGACCCCGACGTGACCGATCCTCTTGCCCCCGCGCGAGAAGAAAACCAGGTCGCCGGGCTGCAGTTCACTCTTACTGACGGGAGTCCCTTTCTGGAACTGGGCAGCCGAGTTGTGCGGAAGCACCACCCCGTGCTTCGCGTAGACGTAACGCGTGAAGCCGCTGCAGTCAAACCCTCCACGCGAGGACCCGCCATACCGGTAGCGGTCTCCAAGGTGATTCATCGCCGTGCGCACGGCGGAGGAGGATTCCGCTGAAGGAGGCGGCGCCGGAGCAGCTGAGGGTCTTGCAGCGGTCTTCGCCGGAGCGGGATGGCGTCCTGAGCGCGCAGACGGCGCAGGAGCGCTCTGCGTCACCTTCACCAGGAAACCTCCCACCCATCCAGTGGAACCGGAGGGAGTGCGCACCTGATGCCAGTCCCACTTCGTCTGGAGTATCCGCACCCGCGTCCCCGCAGGCAGAGTGCCCAGTCTTTTGCCCTGCGTGGACGGCTCGGCGCGAAGCGGAGCTGACCTCTGAACGATGCCCTGCCTGCCGCCCGAAGCGGAAGACGAGTTTGACATCGCGCTGGAGCTGGAGGAGGAACCCGGTATGGTCAGCTTTTGACCCGGTTGGAGGGTGGAGTTTTCAGAAAAGCCATTCGCCCTTGCGATGGCCTGGGTGGAAACTCCGTATTTGCGGGAAAGCTCCCAGAGAGTGTCGCCGGTCCGGACCGTGTGCGTGGCGGCCACCGCCGCCGAAGTGATGAGCAATGCTACTGCTGCCGCCAGCGATCCCCGCACCGCACTTCTGGTTAGGCTCAAGACTTCTGCTCCTTCCTGGCTTTTCTTCGGGACCCGGGCTGGTCTTCCGGAAGGATGGCTTCCCTCCGGCAGGCCGCCCCGGCCCGGCGGAAATCCGAGCGGAACCCGGTTTCGGCAAACTGCCCGGATTATATAAACCCGGCGCGGCGGCTGTCAACCCCTGGCGGGCAACAAAAACCTCTTTCTTATCGGGAAAAGGCGGAGATTTCTGGAGGGCGCGGATGCCGTGCTGCGAGAGAGTCGTAGAACAGATACTGCTGCGCCCACCCGGCCCAGGGGCCAAGGCGTTCTCTGAGAAGCCGGGACATCTCCCGGTATCCCCGCGGAGTGCGGCGGATGCCGGGTCCACCGTAGAGCCTCTCGGCGAGGCGCCAGGTATGAGTGTCCAGCGGAAAAGCATCGTTGAAGCCCAGAGCGAACAGCAAAACGCAATCCGCGACTTTAGGGCCCACATGCGGGAGCGTTACCAACTCCGCAAACGCATCCTCATACGGAAGGCTACGTACGTCTTCCAGATAGGCAGCCCCGCCCCGCTCCCGGAGAGCCTGCGCCGCGCGGCTGAGGCTCCGGCAGCGGAACTCCAGGC
>JBBFLP010000129.1:1673-2809 GCA_037478975.1 Armatimonadota bacterium | reverse complement strand
CCCGGACCGGACAACGGAGGTTAGTCGGTAGCGGGAATATCCTGAGTCTGCGAGACTGCCGGACGATGGGGCGCCGGACGATGAACGGCCGCGGTATAGAGCTGGATGCCTTTACTGGCGATCAGTGACGCCGCCACGCACATGGCCAGCAGGAACGCCAGACGGACAACCAGCTGCACCAGCCGCGAGATCAGTTCCCCGCCTTCCCCTCCGGCAGGGATCCCCGGATCCAGAAACAGTTTCCAGCTCTGCCAGAAAACGGTGGCCAGCATTGCGATACCGATCGCGAAAACGAGCAGCCCGGCCGCCCGTCCCAGCAGTCCCGCAGTCTTCATACTCGCTCCAGAACCTGATTACGGCGCAAGAGGCCGCTCCTGCAAACGACCGGTTGTTTGACACAGGTTCGCGGGAAGGGTACACTCGCCTTGAAGCGCGACCCTTTCCGGCGCCTCGCCGCCGCCTACAGCAAGGATTGTAGCGCACACGAGCTGGTCATGGACATATCCCCTGAGACAATGCAGAAATACGAGCGGCTCCGCGCCTTGTTGCGTGAAATGAGAAGCGTCGCCGTGGCCTACTCGGGAGGCGTGGACAGCACGTTTCTGGCCCGCGTGGCGACGGATGTGCTGGGAGACGGCGCGTACGCGGTGCTGGGAGTATCCCCCACAGTCGCCGAATCTGAGCTGCGGGACGCACGGGAATTTGCGGCTTCCGCAGGACTGAACCTTACGGAGATACCTACTTCTGAGCTGGAGAACCCCGACTACGCCGCCAATCCCGTGAACCGCTGCTACTTCTGCAAGAACGAGCTTTTCGGCCGGATCCGCGAGTGGGCGGATGCGCGGGGAGTCCGGTGGATCTGCGACGGCACGAACGCTGACGATTCGGGAGACTGGCGTCCGGGTTCACAGGCGGCGAGCGAGCGGGAGGTCCGCAGCCCGCTGGCGGAGAGCGGCCTGAGCAAGGAGGAGATCCGGCAGCTTTCCAGGATGCTGGGACTGCCTACCTGGGACAAGCCCTCCATCGCCTGTCTGGGATCCCGGTTTCCTTACGGCGACCGGATCACGCTGGAGGCACTCCGCCAGATAGACCGGGCCGAAGACCTGATCCGCTCCCTGGGATTCCGGCAGGTGCGC
>JBBFLP010000129.1:0-1573 GCA_037478975.1 Armatimonadota bacterium | reverse complement strand
CCAGATAGACCGGGCCGAAGACCTGATCCGCTCCCTGGGATTCCGGCAGGTGCGCCTCCGGCACCACGGGGATGTGGCGCGCATCGAGGTGGAGGAGGCAGACATCGAGCGGCTGGCGGCTCCGGAGGTCCGGCGCCGTGTGGTGGATGGGCTGCGCGAACTGGGCTACCGGTTCGTGACATTGGACCTTGCGGGATACCGGACGGGCAGCTTGAACACCGGTGTGGTCCCGCAGAGCCAGACGCCACAGATTCAGCCTTAGCCTATAAACCTGTACGTACACATATGGACACAGAGTCTCTCAAGAGCCTGCTGCAGAGCGTCAGAGAGGGTTCCGTCGAGGTAGAGGATGCTGTTCAGCGCCTGCGTTCCCTCCCCTTCGAGGATCTGGGATTTGCCCGCGTGGACCATCACCGGACCTTGCGCCAGGGCATCCCGGAGGTGGTCTTCTGCCAGGGCAAGACTCCGGAGCAGGCCGCCCGCATCTTCCAGAAGCTGACCGAGCAGTCCGAAAACGTCCTTGCCACCCGGGCATCCGAAGAGCATTTCCAGCGCGTGCGGGAGCTGGTTCCCGAGGCGCAGTGGCACCCGGAGGCCCGGATCATCCGGCTGATGCGGCGCGCGACCGGCGAGGGGAGCGAGCGGTATGTAGCGGTGCTGAGCGCGGGAACTTCGGACATACCCGTGGCGGAAGAAGCGGCGGTCACGGCGGAGACGCTGGGAAGCCCCGTTCAGCGGGCCTATGATGTGGGGGTTGCCGGGCTGCACCGGCTGCTCGACTGCCAGGAAATGATCTACGGAGCCCGCGCGCTGGTTGTGGTGGCGGGGATGGAGGGAGCGCTCCCCAGCGTGGTCGGCGGGCTGGTCAGCCGGCCGGTCATCGCCGTCCCGACCAGCGTGGGATACGGAGCAAGCTTTCAGGGACTGGCCGCACTGCTGGCCATGCTGAATTGCTGCGCTTCGGGGGTGGCGGTGGTAAACATTGACAACGGCTTCGGCGCCGGGTATATGGCGCACCTGATCGCAAACGGAGACAGCCTGTGAGGATCGCCTGGTTCGACCCTATCGGAGGGGCCAGCGGCGATATGATCGTCGCCAGCCTGGTGGACGCCGGAGCGCCTTTTGAGGAGATCCGGCGCGGTGTGGAGGAACTGGGGCTGGACGGTTTCACCCTGGAAGCCACCCGCACTGTCAGCCATCAGATCGCGGCCTGCCGGTTTCTGGTGCGCACGGAGGAGCAAGGTCACAGGCACGGCGCTCACGGAGGACACGGGCACGCCCACGCCGGCCATCATCCGCACCGGCATCTCGCCGACATCGAGCGGATCATCACTTCAAGCACTCTGTCCGACTGTGTCCGGAAAAACATTCTGGCTGTGTTCCGGGCTCTGGGGGAAGCCGAGGCGAAAGTCCACGGCACAACCGTTGACCGCATCCACTTCCACGAAGTGGGAGCGGTGGACAGCATTGTGGACATAACGGCAGCGTGTCTGGCGCTGGAGCTTCTGGGAGTAGAGAAGCTTTATGTGGATCCCCTGCCGCTCAGCCGGGGCACCGTGAAATGCGCGCACGG
>JBBFLP010000128.1:0-9281 GCA_037478975.1 Armatimonadota bacterium | reverse complement strand
ACCTGAGGGACAATGACGTCCAGCACGCCCCTGCGTCCAACAATGGTGGGCAGCGAAAAGCACACATCCGAGATGCCCAGCTGCCCCGTCATCAGAGTGGAGACGGGCAACACGGATCGCGTGTCGTACAGGATGGCCTTCACCAGCTCGCGGATGGCCCAGCCGACGGCGTAGCCCGCGCCACCCTTCAGCCGGATGACCTCCGCCCCGCTTCTGCGCGTCAGGTCCGTGACCGCCTGCAGATTGTCCGGCGACCCCTGAGGATGGCTGGCGATGGGAACTCCGCCGATGGTGGCCGAGGACCAGACGGGCACCATGCTGTCTCCGTGCTCGCCCAGCATCAGCACGTTGACCGAGAGAGGATCCACCTGCAAAAAGTCCGCGACCAGCGACCGGAAGCGCGTGGTGTCCAGCAGAGTCCCCAGCCCGATGACCCTCTCCGGCGGCAGGCCGGATTCCTTCACCGCCAGATAGGTCAGCACGTCCACGGGGTTCGAGACCACGACCAGCACGGCATCATCCGCCAGACGCACGTTGCGGCACTCCTGCAGGATGGTGCGGAACAGGCCCACGTTGCGGTTGATGAGATCCAGCCGGCTCTCATCGGGTTTGCGCCGCAGACCGGCCGTGATGACCAGCACATCGGCTCCCTCGGCAAGCTCATATCCGCCCGAGGTGAAGACCTGTGAGCCTGCCAGCGACGCCCCGTGGCGCAGGTCCAGGGCTTCGCCCGCCGCAAGGTCCGCCGCCACATCCACCAGAGCGATCTCCCGTGCCACCGCTCCGAACTGCATACACAGAGCGGCATTCGACCCCACCCGTCCTCCGCCGCCGACTATCGCAACCTTCATCCGACCATTGTCCTCCAGTTCCGTTGCGCGCCTGTGTCGCATTCCCGCGCGCTGCGGGCATTATAGGCCCGCAGGGGAAGGCACGTCAAACAGCGCCCGCAGCCTCAGCCCTTGACGCCGGAGATGACCACGCCCTGGATGAAGTAGCGCTGCGCCACCGCGAACAGGACCAGCAGTGGAAGCATCACCACCGTAGCCGCCGCCATCAACAACTGGATGTCCACGCTGTGCTCTCCCTGAAACGCATACAGCGCCAGAGACAGCGTGCGCAGCTCCGGGCTGCCCAGGTAGATCAGGGGACCAAGGAAGTCGTTCCAGTGCGCCATGAAGCTGAAGATGGCCACTGTCGCCACGGCGGCCCTCGCCTGGGGAAGCACCACGCGGTGATAGATCTGCCAGCTCGATGCGCCGTCTATCCGCGCCGCCTCGTCCATCTCCAGCGGGATGCCCATGAAATACTGCCGCAGCAGGAAAACGAAGAAGCCAGAGGTGGCGAAGAACGCCGGCACCGTGAGCGGCAGGAAGGTGTCGTACCACCCCACCGTCACAAACAGTTTGAACAGCGGCACCATGGTGACCTGGGCGGGAAGCATCATCGTCGCCAGCACCATGATGAAAAGCGGTCCTCTTCCCGGGAAGCGCAGGCGGGCGAATCCGAATGCCACCAGAGAGCAGCTCAGCACCTGGCCGGCCAGCGCGGCGATGGTGATGATCAGCGTGTTGCGCAGATACAGCAGAAAACGGAAGTTCGGCGGAGTGAGCGCTTCCCGGTAGTTAGACCAGCGCGCGCCCGGCCTGCGGTATTGCGCCACCTGTTCCTCCGGCACGATCTCCACATCATCCGGCACGCGCGACAGGGTCTCCGGCGGCCGCTCCTTCCCGAGCCAGGCGATGCGCAGCTTCCCCGCCGGCAGGCGCTCCAGTAGCAGACCGTACCGCCCGTCGCTCAGGGATGTGTAAACGGTGTAGTCCTGGCCTGCCACCCGGACCGTGACGGGGAGGGTGGGGATCCACTGCAGCTCACGGGTGAAGAGCTGGTCTTTGTCCTTCAGGGAGGTGGACACCATCCAGACGAACGGGACCATGATAGCCACCGCTCCGGCCACCAGGATGACGTAGGCCACCGCCCGGGCTATCGCCTCCTGCCTGCGCCTGCTTCTCGCCAGCTCGCCCGCGCGCATCGGAGCGTCAGCCCTTCCTCTCCGCCTCGTAGTAGACCCAGTGCTTGCCGCTCCAGAACACGATCAGCGTGAGGGTCAGAATGATGAGGAACAGCACCCATGCCAGCGCACAGGCATAGCCCATGGCGAAGTAGTTGAAGGCTTTCTGATACAAGTACAGCACGTAGAACAGGGTGCTGTAGGCCGGGCTTCCCGCCCCTCCCGTGATGACAAATGCGCTGGTGAACACCTGGAAGCTGCCGATGATGCCCATCACGACATTGAAGAAGATGGTGGGGCTGATCATCGGGAGGGTCACGCTGCGGAACTTCATCCATGCTCCTGCGCCGTCAATCTCCGCAGCCTCGTAGAGCTGAGTGGGCACGCTCTGCAGACCAGCCAGATAGATGATCATCCCCGCTCCCGCTCCCCACAGGCTCATGATGACCAGCGCGGGCACCGCCCAGGCCGGGTCAGTGAACCAACCCGGGCCATTGATTCCCAGCCGCGCGAGCAGCAGGTTGATGACCCCGGACTCCGGATTGAAGATCCATTTCCAGAGCATGGCCACGGCTACCCCTGGAAGGATGGCAGGGATGTAGTAGATGGCGCGGAAGAAGGTGAGCCCCTTCACCTTCTGGTTCAACAGGATGGCGATGCCCAGCGACGTCACCACGCCGAGCGGAAGCGCCATGGCCGAATACTTCAGCGTGACACCCAGCGACTTTGCGAAGCGGAAGTCGTCGGTGAACATCTGCCGGTAGTTGGTCAGCCCCACCCAGCGCGGCGGATGGAGCATGTCCCAGTCGCAGAAGGACGCGTACAGCGAGTAAGCCATCGGGCCCAGGGTGAACAGAAGGAACCCGATGATCCAGGGCGATATGAACAGGAAGCCGTCCAGGGCCTCCCGTCTGAGCAGGGTCGAGCTTCGCCGCATCGCCGTATTGTCGCAAATCAGCGCGCGGAATGCAAGAGGCAGCGTCTCTTGACTCGTAGATATTGAAGTGATATCATATTGATACCTGCAATGTGGGAAAGGGCTTTACAGAATGAATCAGGAAAAAGAGTACCACGCTGCGAACGGCTGGCTGATGCTGGCCGTGACTCTGGCCGTGCTGGCCGTCATCATCTATCTTTTCGTGCAGGCGATCCGCGTGGACGCGCCACCACCTGTCCCCGCCATCATCCTGCTGATAGTCTTCGGGCTGCTGTGCGGAGGGTTCTTCATCGTGGAGCCGAACGGCAGTAAGGTGCTGCTGCTGTTCGGCAGCTACTCCGGCACGGTGAAATCCAGCGGCTTCTGGTGGGCGAATCCGTTCTTCACAAAGCGGTCCGTTTCACTTCGAGCCCGCACGCTGAACGGCGAGAAGCTAAAGGTCAACGACCTGGCCGGCAACCCCGTGGAGATCGCCGCGGTGGTGGTCTGGCGGGTGAGGGACACCTACCGGGCCAGCTTCGAAGTGGACAACTACGAGCAGTATGTCCACACCCAGAGCGAAAGTGCCGTCAGGCACTTAGCCTCCTCCTACCCGTACGACGCCGAGGACGAGACCGTCTCGCTGCGGCGCAACGCCGAAGAGGTCTCGCACGACCTCCAGAAGGAGCTGCAGGAGCGGCTGGCCCTGGCGGGGGTCGAGGTGATGGAGGCGCGCCTGACTCATCTGGCCTACGCCCAGGAGATCGCCGGGGCCATGCTGCGCCGGCAGCAGGCCGCGGCCATCATCGCCGCGCGGCAGAAGATCGTGGACGGAGCTGTGGGGATGGTGGAGATGGCTCTGGACAAGCTGGAGCAGTACGAGAAGCTTCATCTGGACGAAGAGCGCAAAGCGGCCATGGTGTCCAATCTGCTGGTGGTGCTCTGCAGCGAGCATGCAGCCCAGCCGGTGCTGAACACGGGGACTCTCTACCAGTAGCGAAGCCCGGATGCCGGAGAGAAAGACATTTCTGCTTCGTCTGAGTCCCGAAGTGTTCGAGGAGATCCAGCGGATGGCTTCGGACGAGCTTCGCAGCGTGAACGCGCAGATCGAGTATCTGCTGCGCGATGCGCTGTTGCGGCGTGGGAGGCTGCGCGGGGGGCGGGCGGGGTCAAGTCCGCAACCGGGGGACGAAGAGGAGGGTTGAACTGCAGGGGGCGGCTCCGCTATGATGATGCGGCAATGCGTCGTGTGTCCGCGTGTTTGGCAGAGAAGGGAAGCCGCTCCCGCGTGAGAGTGCTCCTGGCGCTTGTGTGCGCGTCTGTGGCGCTGCTGGCGTCGGGGTGCGCGCGCGACCGGGACGATCGCGTCACTCTGGTCGTCTGGGGGGTGCAGCTCTCCGAAGAAACGAAGATCGAGGAGGCCCGCGTCCGCGAGTTCGAACGGCGGCACCCGGGCGTACGCGTCAGCATGCTGAGCATGGGCGCGGGCGGGATGAACCCGCAGAAACTGATGACCGCCATCGTCGGCAAATCCCCGCCGGACGTGGTGCATCAGGACCGGTTCACCATCGGCGACTGGGCCAGCCGGGACACCTTCCGTCCCCTGAACGATCTCATCGAACGGGACCGGGACAAACCTTACGGCGTCCGCCCGGAGGACTACTACCCGGCCACCTGGAAGGAAGCCACCTACCGCGGCAAGGTATACGCCATCCCCTCCAATACGGACGACCGGGCCCTGTATTACAACCGCAAGGCGTTCCGGGAGGCGGGGCTGGACCCTGACCGGCCTCCTCAGACGTGGGAAGAGCTGCGGGAGTATGCCGTCAGGCTAACCAAATACAATCCGGACGGGACGTTTGCGCGGGCGGGCTTCATTCCCAACTTCGGCAACAGCTGGCTGTACCTGTATTCCTGGCAGAACGGCGGGGAGTTCATGAGTCCGGATGGGCGGACGTGCACCATGGACAACCCGTACACGGTGGAAGCGCTGGAGTATATGACCAGCGTCTACGACGCGCTGAAAGGCGCCGAGAAGCTGGATGCCTATCAACGGGGATTCGCCGCGCTCCCGCCGGAGATGGACCCGTTCATCATCGGGCGGGTGGCGATGAAGATAGATGGTGACTGGTTCCTGCAGTCGCTGGCGCGCTATGCCCCCGATATGGATTTCGGGGTGGCCCCGGCCCCCGTTCCCGCGGCGCGGCTGCGCCAGGAAGGCCGTTTCAAGGGAGAGCCCAGGTTCATCACGTGGGCCGGCGGTTTCTCATGGGCTATCCCCAGGGGTGTGCCGGAAGAGCGCGTGGAGCTGGCCTGGGAGTTCATCAAGTGGATGCAGTCGCCGGAGGCGATGCTGATCGGGTGCAAGGCGCAGGAGGAGTACAACCGCTCCAAAGGCCGGATGTTCGTGCCGCGCCTCAGCGCCAATATGCGGGTGAACGAGGCGGTCCACGCCGTCTACGCCGACCGCTACCCGAAGTTCCGGGAGCCTCTGCGCCTGTTCCGCGAGCTGATGCCCTATGCCCGGTTCCGGCCGGTCACGCACGTTGGCCAGCTTCTCTGGGATGAACACGTCATCGCTTTCGAGAACGCCACGCGGCACAAGATGACGGCGAAGGAGGCGCTGGCGGCGGGCACCCGCCGGGTTCAGGCCGAGCTGGACCGCACGTTCACCCGGGAGCGATACCCGGTCATCCCTCTGGCTGTGCCGATGGCCATTCTGGCGCTCGCTCTGGCCGTGCTGGCCGCCGTCGCGGCGATTCTGGCGCGGCGGTCCGGGCCAGTGGGCCGGCTGATGCGCGGAGAGGCAATGTGGGGGTACCTCTTCGCGTCTCCCTGGCTGTTGGGACTGGTGGTGTTCACTGCGGGTCCGTTTCTGGCGTCCGTCATCTTCAGTTTCTGTCATTACGACGTACTGCATCCGCCGAGGTGGGTGGGTCTGGAGAACTTCCGGATGTTGTTCACGGAGGACTGGCCGCTGTTCTCCAAGACACTCTACAACGCAGCCTATCTGGCGGCGTTTGGGATTCCTCTCGGGATAGCGACGGGCCTGGCCATCGCCATGCTGCTGAACGCCAGCGTCCGCGGGATGCACTACTACCGGACCATCTACTACCTGCCTTCGATCGTTCCCATCGTGGCCAGCAGCATCCTCTGGATCTGGATCCTGAACCCGGACGCCGGGTTATTGAACGCCGCCTGGAGGATGCTTCTGACAAGCTGGTCCGGCATTGATCCTCCCAACTGGCTGGCAAGCGAGCAGTGGGCCAAGCCTGCGCTGATCCTGATGGGGCTGTGGGGAGCGGGCGGCGGGATGATCCTGTGGCTGGCCGGGCTTCAGGGGGTCCCGCAGCATCTGTACGAGGCGGCGGAGCTTGACGGCGCATCACCGTTGCAGCAGTTCCGGCACGTGACCCTGCCGATGCTGACGCCTTATATCTTCTTCAATCTCATTATGGGGACCATCGGCGCGCTGCAGACGTTCGAGAACGTCTACATCATGACGGGCGGCGGGCCGGTGAACGCCACGCGGGTGCCGGTGCTCTATCTGTTCGACAACGCGTTCCGCTACTTCAATATGGGGTATGCTTCGGCGATCGCGTGGGTGATGTTCCTGATTGTGCTGGTGCTGACCCTGGCTCAACTGCGCCTTGCTCCACGGTGGGTGCACTATGAGGGCGAGAGGAAGTGAGTGTTATGGTATCATGGATTGGTATCATAAAGGAGTGCAAAGCTGATGTCGAATCGTGACCGTGCTCATAGCCTCACTGTTCGCCTGCCGAGAGATCTGTACCTGGCGGCCCGCAGCATTGCCGAAAGACGTGGAAAAAGCGTGAATATTCTGGTCCAGGAGTCCCTGCGGCGCGCCATCGAAGCGGAGGAACAAGAAGAGCTTCGAAGAGGTTTCGAGCTGTTGAGCGCGTCACCGGCGGAATGCGACGTCGAATACGCTTTCGAAGCTCAGAGACAGGTCGTGCTGCGCGATGACCCCTGAGATCCGCCGAGGTGATTTGTATTGGCTTGACTGGAGTCCGGGGAGAGGCTCCGAGCAGGCTGGAAGACGTCCGTCGCTGGTGGTGCAGACGGACGCCGCTAATCAGGTCCAGAGATATCCAAACACGATCGTAGTGGCAGTAAGCAGGTCTGGCAAGCCTGTTCCCTTTCATGTGCTGGTTAGTCCCGACCCACTGAACGGCCTGCGGGACTCCTCATATATCAAATGCGAGCAGATCATAACCGTGAGCCGCGACCGTCTGGCAGAACGGATTGGCCGCCTGTCGGAGACGGACCTGGCCAGGGTAGATGAGGCTCTGCGCAAGGTTCTCGGGCTGTGAAGCTACTCGAGTACGGCCGGACATTCTCAGTGACAAGAACCATCACCGTCACAGAACTCAGGAGACATTTCGGCCGCATCTTGCGGGAAGTGGAAGAGGGGCAGTGTTTTGTTGTGACCCGGTGGGGAAGACCGGCCGCCCTGCTGGTTCCGGCCGTGGATACTGCCGGAATACCGGAGGAAGAGGGCTCTCCGCGATGACAACGGGATGCTCCAGCTCAGGCCGCGCGCCCATCACCATCTACACCGACGGCGCCTGCTCCGGGAACCCGGGGCCCGGAGGCTACGCCGCCGTCCTGAAGTGCGGAGCGCACCGCAAGGAGGTTTCTGGAGGATACCGCTGCACCACCAACAACCGGATGGAGCTGATGGCCTGCATCGAGGCTCTGAAGCGCATCCGGAATCCCTCCGACGTGATTCTCTACAGTGACTCGCGCTACGTTGTTGACGCCATGACGAAGGGCTGGGCGCGGCGGTGGCGCGAGAAGGGATGGCGGAAGTCCGGCAATGAACGGGCGCTCAACCCGGATCTCTGGGAGGAGCTTTTGAAGCTGTGCGAGCGGCACAGGGTGGAGTTCCGGTGGCTGAGGGGCCACGACGGAGACGAAGAGAACGAGTTGTGCGACCGTCTGGCGGTGGAGGCATCCCGGCGGCCCGGTCTGCCGGAGGATCCGGGCTACCGCCCTGGCGAGGCGGGGGAGGAATGAGCCGGAGGTGAAGAGCGAGCTGCTGCTTGCCCTCTACTGGATGATC
This sequence comes from Armatimonadota bacterium, assembly GCA_037478975.1. Taxonomy (GTDB): domain Bacteria; phylum Armatimonadota; class UBA5829; order DSUL01; family DSUL01; genus CALCJH01. The sequence goes on along the minus strand of JBBFLP010000128.1, from coordinate 1,268 downwards.
GCCCTGGCGGCGGCCGTTGCCGCCGCACAGCGCGCGATGGCATTCACTGGCTGGGTCTGGAGCGCAGGCGTGAAGGTGCGCCTGGCGGTCGGCTTGCTGCCCGCGCTGGCGACGGCTGCAGTCCTTCTCAGGTCCCTGCCTGCCCCGGGCGGACTGCTGGCCGCCTCGCTGGTGTGGGTCGTCTGGTTCCGGCTGAGCGCCGTTTTGCAGCCGCCAACAGATGGAGACTGGAAAACGCGCAAACGGTGGGCCGAGATCAACCGGCAGAGCTGGCTGCACCTGGCGCTAGCCGGCGGGTCTGCGGTGTTCATTCTGCCGTTCCTCTGGCTGGTCTCCACATCGCTCAAGTTCGATGACCAGATGAAGGCCTTCCCGCCGACGTTCATCCCCACCAAAGCGCTGACTGTGCGCGTGGGAGGCGAAGAGGTGAAGGTCTTCGAGTTGCGCCGTGGAGAAACGTCTGAGCGCGTACGCATCGTGGAAGACCTGCCCGGGGACCGGGCACGGGTGCTGCCCCTGGACGTCCAGGATCCCTCCCGCGCCATCGAAGTGCCTGTCTCCGAGCTGACCGAGATCCGCTACTTCCGCCCCCGCTGGGAGAACTACGCCGAGGCGCTGGAGTACCTTCCCGCGGAATACCACAGGGGGCTTGTTCCGCTGTGGAACACGGTGTATGTGACAGTGCTATCCATCGTCGGGTTGCTACTCAGCAGCTCGCTGGCGGCCTACGCGTTCTCGCGGTTGCGCTGGCCGGGACGGGAGGTGTTCTTTGTGGTGCTGCTGGCCACCATGATGCTGCCCGCCGCCGTGACGATGCTCCCGGTATTCCTGATCTTCCGCTGGCTGGGATGGGTGGACACGCTGCGTCCTCTGTGGGCTCCGGCGTTTCTGGGAAGCGCTTTTCACATCTTCCTGCTGCGGCAGTTCTTCATGACCATCCCGATGGAGCTGGAAGAAGCCGCCAAGATAGACGGCTGCAATCCGTTCACCACTTACTGGCGGATCATGCTGCCGCTGGTGAAGCCCGCGCTGGCTGCGGTGACCATCATGGCTTTCATGGGGAGCTGGAACAACTTCATGGGACCGCTGATCTACATAAACTCGCCCCAGAAGATGCCTCTTTCCTATGCCCTGTATCTATTCCAGGGGATGCATGGCGGCGAGCAGGGACTGCTGATGGCGGCCGCCACGATGATGATGCTCCCCGTCCTGCTGGTGTTCTTCTTCACGCAGCGGTATTTCATCCAGGGAATCACCCTCACCGGCCT
>JBBFLP010000127.1:6149-9287 GCA_037478975.1 Armatimonadota bacterium | reverse complement strand
GAGGCGGTGGTCTTTCCGGTCTACTGCGGGCTGATGTATGCCTCTGTCGAGCAGCCGGCGCAGATGGCGGCAGTGGCGGCGCTCGGGGCGGTAGCCATCTCGGGATGCACCACTATTCTGGGCGCGATGGTGGCGCGGGCGCGCTCGCGCTCCAGTGTTTTCGCGCTGACGGCGCTTCCCATCCTGCTGCCAGCGCTCCTGCTGCTGGTGCAGGCGTCGGCGCCTGCGTTCGGGGCGGGTGGCCCGGAAGCCGGCGGCCGAGAAGCGGCGCTGGCCGTAGTCAGCTACACCGGGATCCTGATGGTTTTGAGCTGGTTGCTCTTCCCGGCGGTGTGGGAAGAGTAGCGCACGCAGGAAAGGCAGCGGCTTTTGCGTTGATGCGCATAGTTCTGGGAATCTGGATGGCCGGAGTGATCGCGGCTGCTTTCCTGTGGTCGCCACCGCTCCAGGGTCTCGGCGAGGCGGGGCGGATCTTCTATTTCCACGTGCCGTGCGCCTGGGTGGGCACGCTGGCCTTCCTTTGCGCGGCCTACGCCGGGCTGAAATATCTGCGCACGCGGGATCTGGAGTGGGACTCCTCGGGAGCCGCGGCGGCTCAGGTGGGATTCCTGTTCACGTTTCTGGCGACGGTGAGCGGGGCGGTGTGGGCACAGGAGGCGTGGGGCCGCTGGTGGAACTGGGATCCCCGGCAGACGGCCATCCTGATGGTGCTGCTGATCTATGGAGCCTATTTCGCGCTGCGCTCCTCCATCGAGTCGGCGGAGCGGCGCGCCTCCATCAGCGCGGCATATTCCATCCTCGCGATGGTGGCCGCCATCTTTCTGGTGTATGTTGCCCCCCGGCTCCCCGGGCTGGACACGCTCCATCCGTCTCCCGTGCTGCCCGGCAATGACCCGGACCGCGGCATCGAGCCGCGCATCCTGATGGTGCTGCTGGCGGCGCTGGCGGGGTTCACAGGGCTGTTCGCGTGGATGTGGCGCATCCAGACGCGCGTGGACCGTCTCTTCTTGCGAAGGGAGCAGAACAGGTGAGTGGAGTGACAGCGCTCGGCATTGCGATGCTGGTCATCTGGGGAGGCATCTTCGCCTTCCTGTGGGCACTGGAGCGCCGGGTGGCGCGGCTGGAGGATAGCGAATGAAGCGCGCATACATCGTGGGCGGCATCCTGGTGCTTGCGTTCGCCGCACTGGGTGTGTCCCAGTTCAAAAGCCTGCTGACCCCCTACGTGGGCTTCCAGGAAGCCATGGCATCCGAGACCCAGGTACAGGTGAAGGGGAAGATCGTGCGGGAGAGCGTCCGTTTCGACCGCGAGGCCAACCGGCTGATATTCGACATCACCGATGAAGAGGGCCGCCGGATGACGGTGGAATACGGCAGGGCAGCCCCCGGCAACTTCGCTCAGGCTTCACACGTGGTGGCGGTGGGACAGGCGAAGAACGGCGTATTCGAGGCGCGGGATCTCCTGATCAAATGCCCGTCCAAGTATCAGGGCGAAACCTATACCGGAGAGTAACAGTATGACCACCGGCTACGCTCTGATCCTCGCCGCGCTGGGCGGTTCTCTGGCGTCTTTCATCCTTTACGTACTGGTGGCGCGGGGATGTGAAGGGCTAAGAGACCATGCCCGGAACGCCTTTACGGCCACGACCGTGCTGGTGGCGGCTGCAAGCGGTCTGCTGTGGTGGTTGATGCTGACGGACCGTTTCGATATCCGCTACGTCCACGACTACAGCTCTTCCAACCAGCCGCTCGTTTTCAAGGTCTCGGGATTCTGGGGAGGGCAGGAAGGCAGCTGGCTGCTGTGGCTGCTGTTCATCTCGCTGACAGGGCTGGTGTTGATGCGCCGCGCTGCTCACGCGGAAGGAACGGCTATGGCCTTCTGGTCCAGCGTGCAGACATTCTTCCTGGTAATCCTGGTCCAGCGCAGCCCCTTCGCGCCCACACCCGCCCACGTGGAAGATGGAATGGGGCTGAACCCCCTGCTCCAGAACTACTGGATGGCCATTCACCCTCCTGTGATTTTCCTGGGGTTCACGCTGCTCAGCGTCCCTGCCGCCTTTGCCGTTGCCGCCCTGGCGAACCGTGACTTCAGCCGGTGGTCCCGGCTGGCGCACGGATGGGCGCTCGCGGGCTGGACGGTGCTTGGTCTGGGACTGCTCCTGGGCGGGGTCTGGGCCTATGAAACGCTGGGATGGGGCGGATGGTGGGGGTGGGATCCGGTGGAGAACTCCTCGCTGGTGCCCTGGCTGGTGGGGGGAGCATTGCTTCACGGCCTGATGCTGGAGAAGCGGCGGGCGGCCTGGCGCAAACTGAACCTGTTTCTCGCTTACACCGCATTCGTTCTTATCATCTACGCCACATTTCTGACCCGCAGCGGTGTGCTGGGCGATTTCAGCGTCCACAGTTTCGCGTCACTGGGGAATCATCAGTGGCTGGTGGGGTTCCTGACCGGATACACCCTGCTGGGCATCGGCCTGGTGGCGTGGCGCGCCCGGGGGATCGAGCAGCAAGAGGGCTACGACAGCATCAGCAGCAAGGAGTTCCTGGTTTTCCTGGGGATCGTGCTGTTCGGGCTGGCAGCGGTGCTGGTGGCCATCGGGATGTCCAGTCCGCTCCTCTCGGCCGCGCTGGCCGGCAGAGCAGGGAATGTTCCGGTGGAGTATTACTACCGGGTCACCACGCCGGTCGCGCTGGCGATGATGGCGCTGGTGGGAATGAGCCCGCTGGTGGCCTGGTCGCGCAGCAGGAGACCGTCGAGGGCCGGAACACGGCTGTTGCAAGCTCTCGGGCTATCGCTCGCGCTGGGCATTGTGGCCGGGGTAGTCTTCTGGATGCGCTCCGGGGCGGAGATCGGGGCGCGGGTGGCGGTAGGATGGTTTGCAGCGTCCATTCTTTTGCCTAATCTTTACACTTTGATTGACACCCTGCGCCGTCAGGGAGCCCTTGCATCCGGCGGACATATGGCCCACGTGGGGCTAGCCATCCTGTTCCTGGGAATGCTGGCCTCATCGCATAACAACAAGGCGGAGCCTGACCGGCTCGCTTTGACGCAGGGCCGGCCGCAGGAGCATCTGGGAATGCGCTGGACTTTCACGGGGGTGCGGGACGGCGAAGGCGCCTCCCGGCGGCAGACCCTGGC
>JBBFLP010000127.1:1243-6049 GCA_037478975.1 Armatimonadota bacterium | reverse complement strand
GGACTTTCACGGGGGTGCGGGACGGCGAAGGCGCCTCCCGGCGGCAGACCCTGGCACTTCGCGTGGAGACCCGGAACGGCCGGGTGATGCAGGTAAACCCGTCGCTGGAGGAGGTGCGGGACGGATCTGAGATGCGCCGGCCCGGGGTGCGGTCGAGTCTGGCAGGCGATCTGTACGTTGCGCCTGTGGAGCTCGGCGTGGAGAATCCTCCGCCTCACGCTCATCTGGAACGGGGGAGTTCGGCGGAGCTGGGCCCCTACCGGGTGGAGTTCCTAGGTTTCTCCGGTATGGAGCAGAGACCGGACGGGACAATCCAGGCCGGGGCGCGGCTGCTTGTCCGCAAGCAGGATAAAGATAAGCCGGACGAGATCCTGGCCGGTATCCGTCTCGGGAACGGAAGGCCGCAGTACCTGCCCGGCAGGATCCCGGGCACGGAGGATCAGGTAGTCCTGACGCAAATGAGCGTCGAGAGTGGAGGCATCTCCGTTCTGCTGGACGGCCCGAAGTGGCGGGAGAACGCGGGATTGCGGGCCGTGGTGGAGGTGACCTTCAAGCCGCTGGTCTGGGTGCTGTGGCTGGGAGCCGGGATCATCGCGGTGGGGGGCACGCTGAGCACCATCCGGCGGGCACGCGAAGCCCGGCGGCCTGAAGAACGCGCCCTGGAAGAAGCTCTGGTCCAGCAGATCCAGCAGATGGAGACAGCCTCTGAGCCGGAAGCCGCGGCCCGGATCTGACGAGGAGTCCCGGAGGAAACAGCGCGTGGCGAGATACTTCCCCATCTTTCTGGACCTGGAAGGGACGGAATGCCTGGTGGTGGGAGCAGGAGAGATCGCTACAGGCAAGGCGGCTCAGCTGCTGAAATACGGGGCCCGGCTTACCATCGTCGCTCCCCGCGCCACCCAACAGGTGCTGGAGTGGGCGAAACAGGGCCGCGTGCGCTACCATGACCGGGAGTTTCAGGAGAGCGACCTGGACGGCAAGACCCTTGTCGTGGGGTCCACCGACCGGCCGGAAGTCAACCGCAGGGTGTACGAGGCCGCCCGCAGCCGCAACATCCTGGCGAACATTGTGGACGTTCCGGAGCTCTGCTCCTTCATCTACGGGGCGGTGGTGGAGCGGGGGGATCTGCAGATCGCCATCTCGACATCCGGGCGTTCGCCGGCCTATGCCGCCCATCTGAGGCGCGAGCTTGAGAATCAGTTTGGCGAGGAATACGCTGAATACGTGGACATTCTGGGGCAGGTCCGGCGCGCGGTCAGGAAAGCTGTGACAGATCTTGAGGAGCAGAAGAATGTCTACGCCCGCATCCTCCAGATGGACCTGCTGTCCCTGATCCGCTCCGGGCGGAAAGAAGAAGCCCTGAAAGCCGCTCTGGAATGCATATCGCCGTCGTCGGATTGAATCACAGATCGGCCCCGGTCGCGGTGCGCGAACGGCTGGCCGTCGCCGCCGGTGCGCTGAGCGACGTGCTCTGGCGCTTCCGGAGACGGCCGGGCGTGAACGAGTGCGTCCTGGTGTCCACGTGCAACCGGACGGAGGCGTATGCGGCAGTCGAGGACTCCGCAAGCCGCCACATGGCGGAGGAGCTGGCCCGCCTGGGCGACATTCCCCCGCAGGAGTTGCGCAATCATCTGTATTCCCATCTTGATGAAACCGCCGTCCGGCATCTTCTGCGTGTCGCGAGCGGCGTGGACTCGATGATCCTGGGGGAGCCGCAGGTGCTGGGACAGGTACGGGCGGCCTATGAAAGCGCCCTGGCATCCGGGACCACGGGAGCGGTATTGAACCGCCTGTTCCATACCGCCCTGGAGACGGGTAAGCGGGTGCAGACCGAAACGGAGATCAACCGGGGGGCATTCTCCGTGGGGTCGGCGGCGGTGGAGCTGGCGCGATCCATCTTCGGCAGCCTGGAGGGCCGCCGGGTGCTGCTGCTGGGAGCCGGCAAGATGTCGGAGATCGTGGCGCGCAGGCTGCGTGAGGAGGGAGCGGCGGGGGTCATCATCGCCAACCGCACGCACGAGCGGGCCCGCGCCATCGCGGAGCAGATCGGGGGCCGGGCGGTCCGCTATGAAGATTTCGAGACGGAGATGACGGTGGCGGATATCGTCATCGCTTCCACAGGCGCTCCGCATTTCATAGTGCGGCGGGAGCAGTTCGAGCGGATCATGGCCGCCCGTAGGATGCGCCCGATGTTCCTGATAGACATCGCGGTGCCCCGCGACATTGACCCGTCCATCGCGGAGATAGACTGCGCTTTCCTTTACGACATTGACGACCTGAACGGCATCGTCTCCCGCACGGCGGAAGGACGTCAGCAGGCGGTGGAACACGCGGAGCGCATCATCGAGGAGCACGTGCGGGAGTTCATTGACTGGCAGCGGTCGCTGGCCGCAGCGCCGGTGATCCGGGGATTGCAGGGAAGGCTGCGCAGGATCGCTGAGGAAGAGCTGGAGCGCTACTCCCGCAGGCTGTCCTCACTGGATGAACGCCAGCAGGCCCTGGTCCGGGAGCTGGCGCACAGTCTGGTGAACAAGATCACGCACCACCCCATTACGCACATCAAGGACTATGCGCGCAGCCGGGGAGAAGAGCAACTGCGCACGGTGGTGGAGGTCTTCGGACTGGACCACGAAGAGGACTTCCCGGACGCGGACTGGAGAGGGGACGGCATCTGATGCGGGACCTGGCGCTTGCAGATCTGCTGACGGCGGCGGGCATCCTGCTGCTTTTCGCAGCATCGGCTGCATACGTGGCAAATATCTTCCGCTCCGGACGCAGGCTCCCAAAGGTGGCGCATCTGGCCACGCTTGCCGCACTGGCGCTGACTACGGGCGGTCTGTCCGTCAGGATGATGGAAGACGGGATTCCCCCTCTCTCGACGGGTCAGCAGGCGCTGACCACCGTTGCGTGCGCGGTGCTGGCGGCGCATCTGGGGCAGGTGGTCTGGAAGGACATCCCCTCGTTCGGGGCGGCGGCCGCGCCGCTGGCGCTTCTTTTGCTTTTTATGGCCACGGCTCTGCCGGGAAGCGCGCGGACATACTCTCAGGAGCTGCTGGCCAGCCACTGGCTGACTCTGCACGTTGGGAGCATCCTGGTCTCCATGGCGCTGCTGGTGCTCTCGGCGGGGTGTGCGCTTTTGTGGCTGACGCAGCATTCCATGCTGAAGGCCAAGAAGTGGGCCGGGGCGTTCCGGCGGCTGCCGCCGCTGGAGCAGCTCGCGTCCATGGCGTTCCTGCTGGCCACTCTGGGATTTGCGGCTCTCACCCTGGGTGTGGGGACGGCTGTGGTGTGGTCGCTGACTCATCCGGGAGAGGGTGAAGTCCCCGGCGTGCTCACGCGAACCGCGGCCGCGCTGAGCTGGTGTCTGTATGCGTTTTACATCTGGGCATCCGGCCGTCCGGCCTGGCGGGGCCGCAGGGCCCAGTATCTTCTGGTGTTCGGTTGCCTGGCTGTGCTGGCGGCCACATCGGTGCATCGCTTCTTTGTGCTCCCCCACCCTCGCGAACCAGCCTCTCATGGAAGCTCGCACGCATTGTTGAAGGCAGGAGAACGGGCGTCTTGAGGACCGGCAGCCTGGTCCTGGGCACACGCGGGAGCGCTCTTGCCCTCGCGCAGGCCGAGACCGTTGCGGCGCTGCTCCGCGAAGCCTGGCCCGGGGTGGAAGTCCGGCTTGAAATCATCCGAACGGGAGGAGACCGGCTGAGGGACCGGCCGCTTGCCGCATTCGGGCAGAAGGGGGTATTCGTCCGGGAGCTGGAAGAGGCGCTACAGGACGGCCGCATCCGGGCCGCCGTTCACAGTCTCAAGGATCTCCCCTCCACATTGCCTCACCCGTTCGCCCTGGCGGCCGTGCCGATGCGGGAGGATCCCCGGGACTGCCTGATATCGCGCGACGCCAAGCCGCTGGAGGATCTTCCTGCAGGAGCGGTGGTGGGCACCGGTAGCCCCAGGCGAGCCGCGCAGCTTCTGGCGCTGCGCCCGGACCTGAAGGTGCGGGATATCCGCGGCAATGTGGACACGCGCCTGGCAAAGCTGGAGCGCGGCGAGTACGACGCCATTGTGCTGGCGGTGGCGGGGCTCCGGCGGTTGGGCTTAGATGGAGTCATCACCCAGCATCTGGAACCGCAGGTCATGACCGGCGCGGTGGGACAGGGGGCTCTGGGGATTGAGACGCTTGCCGGGGACGATGAGGCGCTGGAGCTTCTGCAGGCGCTGGATCACACTCCCTCACGAGCCGCAGTGGAAGCCGAAAGGGCGCTGGCGCGCGCGCTGAACGCCGGATGCCAGACCCCGCTGGGAGCCCTTGCAGTGTGCGCGGACGGAAAGCTGCATCTGACAGCGGCCCTGGCTTCTCCGGACGGACGCCGGATCATCCGGGTCCAGACGGAGGGTCTGCCGGAAGAGCCGCAAAGCGCGGGGGAAAACGCGGCGCGCATGATGCTGGAGCGTGGCGCTGGGCCGCTGCTGGGTCATCGGGAGCAGAATGACTGACAAAACCTCTCCTGAACGGATAACGTGCGATTTCCTCGTCATCGGGACCGGTATCGCCGGCCTGACATTCGCCCTGAAGGCCGCCGATCACGGCGAAGTGGTGGTGGTCACCAAGAAGAACGATACGGAATCCAACACCAACTATGCGCAGGGCGGGATCGCCGCGGTGATGGGCTCGGACGACTCTTTCGAGCTGCACGAAGAGGACACCATGCGGGCGGGCGTGTACCTCTGCAACCGCGAAGCGGTGCGCATTCTGGTCCGCGAGGGGCCGGACCGCGTCCGTGAGCTGATGGAGATGGGCGTGCGCTTCAC
>JBBFLP010000127.1:0-1143 GCA_037478975.1 Armatimonadota bacterium | reverse complement strand
TCAAGGGTGACCGTGCTCTCAACGGGAGGACTGGGGCGGACGTATCTTCACACCACCAACCCGGACATCGCCACGGGGGACGGGGTGGCGTTTTCGTACCAGGCCGGGGCGCGGATCGCGAACATGGAGTTCATTCAGTTCCACCCGACAGCGCTGTTTCACAGTCAGGGAGAGTCGTTCCTGATCTCCGAGGCGGTCCGCGGCGAAGGTGGCGTGCTGCGTCTGAAAGACGGAAGCACGTTCATGGAGAAGTACCACGAGATGGGCTGTCTTGCGCCGCGGGATATCGTGGCCAGGGCCATAGACGCGGAACTGAAGGCATCCGGTGAGGAGTGCGTCTGGCTGGATGTTACGCACCTGGGCGAGGAGAAGATCCGCGAGCGCTTCCCGAACATCCACGAGAAGTGCCTGTCTCTGGGGATAGACATCGCCAGGGAGTGGATCCCTGTGGTGCCGGCCGCCCACTACGCCTGTGGAGGCGTGATGACGGACCAGATGGGGCGCACGGACATCGAGCGGCTGTACGCCACCGGGGAGGTGTCCTGCACGGGGGTACACGGCGCAAACCGCCTGGCGAGCAACTCGCTGCTCGAAGCCCTGGTGTTTAGCCACCGGGCCGCCCTGGACTCCACGGCCATCTTCCGGGAGATCCCCATCGAACATAACGCCGCGGACTTCCCGGAGGAAGAACACACCGAGCCCGTACCCCTGGAGCTGGTCAAGGAGCTGATGCTGCGCCTGCGCACGGTGATGTGGGTGTACGTGGGCATCGTCCGGACGACGGAGCGCCTGCGGGAGGCGCTGCGGGAAGTGAGCATCATCGCGGCCAAGACAGAAGAACTCTATTCCCGCGGCAGGCTGTCACGGGAACTGCTGGAGCTGCGCTCGATGGTGACCGTGGCGGAACTGATCGTGCGCTCGGCCCTTTGGCGCAAAGAGAGCCGCGGACTGCACTACATCCTGGATTACCCTCAGCGCGACGACGAGCATTGGCTGAAGGACACCGTGCTGCGCAAAGAGTCCTCCTGATAGCCAGGCAAAGCCGTTTACACGCCCCTACCTGCCGGGGTCTGAGACAATCACGGTGTTGTTCGTCTCGCAGAGCTCGAAGAGCTCGTCTCGCGGATCCACCACCACCCGGCT
>JBBFLP010000126.1:0-9436 GCA_037478975.1 Armatimonadota bacterium | reverse complement strand
TCACTGGAACCCCGCAAGATCCGCGACGCGCTGGCAGCCACGCGCGACTATCCGGGAGTCACCGGGCAGATCACCATCAATGAGGAACGGAACGCCGTGAAGCCTGCCGTGGTGCTGCAGGTGAAAAACGGCGCATTCCGCTACGTGACCACCATTCAGCCGCCGGACCGGAGCTGACAGAGGGGGCTTCTATCTGCCTTGCAGGAGTTTCTCCAGCAGCTGGTCAATGGATTGGTCTGGGGCAGCGCCTACGCGCTGATCGCCCTGGGCTACACCATGGTCTACGGGATCCTGCGGCTAATCAACTTCGCTCACGGCGACGTATACATGATGGGCGCTTACAGCGCCCTTTTTGTTTCGGGATGGTTGACAGCCGCGGGAGCCCCGGTGGCACAGAGTCCGTTGTGGGCGATGGTGGCGATGCTTGGCGCGATGGCTGCCGCCGGACTTCTGGGGTTTCTCATCGAAAGGCTTGCATACCGGCCCCTGCGCACCGCTCCCCGTCTGACGCTGCTCATTACGGCCATCGGCGTGTCGCTTTTCCTGCAGAATATCGCGCAGCTTGCCTTTGGCTCCGAGCCCCGCTCCTTTCCGGAGCTGATACCTTCCAGCACCATAGTGAAGGTAGGTTCAGTCACCCTGAGCAACCAGCAGGCGATCATCATTGCCGTCTCCCTCATCCTTGCGCTCGCGCTTCAGGTCATTGTCCATCGCACGTCCATCGGGCGGGCAATGCGGGCTGTCAGCTATGACCGCGAGGCGGCGGCTCTGATGGGCATCTCCGTGAACCGGGTGATATCCTTTACCTTCGTGCTGGGCTCGGCGCTGGCCGCGGCGGCAGCAACGCTTATCGCCCTCAATAATCCCCTGGTAACCCCTACAATGGGCGTGCAGCCCGGACTGAAGGCGTTCGTTGCCGCGGTGCTGGGCGGCATCGGCAACATCTACGGCGCCATGGCCGGCGGGCTGGTGATGGGTGTCGCGGAGGTCATGATCGTCGGATACGGCAGTTCGGGGTATCGCGATGGTATCGTATTCGCCATCCTGATCATCGTGCTGCTGGTTCGCCCCACGGGCCTTTTTGGTTCCCCTGTGACGGAGAGGGCCTAGCCGGATGGATCTGGTCCGCATCTTCCGCTTTGCGGCAGTCATCACGCTCCTTCTGGCGCTGCAGGCGCTCTTCGCTAGCGGTCTTGTGAACCCGTATTATGTCCGCGTGCTCATCCTGTGCTGCTTCTCCGTGATGCTTGCCGTCAGCCTGAACATCATCATCGGGTATGCGGGGCAGTTCAGCATCGGGCACGCCGGATTCTATGCGGTCGGTGCGTACACCGCCGGGGCCTTCACAGTGTATGCCGCTCCCCCCATCCGCCAGGCCCTTGCGCTGGACAGGCTGCCGGGGTGGCTGGAGGGAACAGCGTTTCTGATGGCCGCCATCTGTGCCGGCACATTTTTCGCCGCGCTGGCGGGGCTGGCGGTGGGGCTCCCATCTTTGCGCCTCCGGGGAGACTATCTGGCCATCGCAACCCTCGGGTTTGGGGAGATGATCCGGGTGGTCATCCAGAATGTGGAAGCGGTGGGCGGACCGCGCGGATTCAGCGGCATACCCATCTATTCCAGCTTCTTCTGGGCCGCGCTCTTTGCGGTGGCGATGGTCTGGATCGCCCGCAACCTGGCCCGGTCCCGGCACGGGCGCGCGCTTCTGGCCATCCGGGAGGATGAGACAGCCGCCAGTGTCCTGGGCATCAATGTCACAAAGCACAAGGTGGCTGCGTTCGTCCTCAGCTCTGCGCTGGCAGGGTGCGCCGGGGCTCTCTATGCGCACTACGAAGGCTATCTGGAGCCCCGGAGCTTCGATTTCATCCGCAGCATCGAGATCATCATCATGGTGGTGATCGGCGGTATGGGCAGTACAACAGGCGCTGTCATTGCGGCCATAATCCTTACGCTTGTTCCGGAGCTGCTCCGGGGGCTGGCCGAATACCGGATGGTGATCTATTCCGCTCTGCTCGTCCTCTTCATGCTGGTGCGCCCGCAGGGGCTTTTCGGGACGTGGGAGCTATCCTGGGAGACACTGCGTGCGCGATGGGAGAAGCGCCGTGAACGCCCTTGAGACCCGCGGCCTGACCAAAAGGTTCGGCGGACTGGTTGCCGTGGACTCCCTGGACCTTGTCCTGCCGGAGGGTGGGCTTGTGGGGCTCATCGGCCCTAACGGCGCCGGAAAGACCACGGTGTTCAACCTGGTCAGCGGCCTGTATGCGCCGGACGCCGGCAGCATCCTGGTGCGGGACCACGACCTGGCCGGGCATCCGCCCCACGAAGTGGCACGGCACGGGATCGCCCGCACCTTCCAGAACATCCGGCTGTTCGGCTCGCTGACCGCTCTGGATAATGTCCGGGTGGGTGCCCATATGGTGTGCGGCGGAAGTTACCTGTCCGCAATCCTGGGTGGCCGCCAATCCCGCGAACTGGATCGCCGGTCCCGGGAACAGGCGATGCAGGTCCTCCGGGACATCGGGATCGAGAGATATGCCAACGAGCTTGCCTCCAGTCTCCCATACGGCGTGCAACGGAAGCTGGAGATTGCAAGGGCTCTGGCATCGTCCCCGTCCGTCCTGCTTCTGGATGAGCCGGCCTGCGGCATGAATCCCCAGGAGACGGCGGAGCTGATGGATCTTGTGGCGCGGTTGCTGGAGGAATGGAAGCTGAGCATTCTGCTCATCGAGCACGATATGCGCTTCGTCATGGGCATCTGCCAGACCATCTATGTTCTGGACTACGGAAAGACCATAGCGTGCGGGCCTCCCGAAGCCATCCGCAACGACCCGGCTGTCATCGAAGCCTACCTGGGGGATGCAGTCCACTGATGCTGCTTCGGATCACCGATCTGCACGTCTACTATGGAGCCATCCACGCCGTGCGAGGGGTCACGCTGGAGGTCGGACCTTCGGAGATCGTCACCCTTATCGGATCGAACGGCGCGGGTAAGTCCACGATTTTAAGGACCATCAGCGGCCTGCAGCGTCCCCGTAGCGGCAGCATTACCCTCAATGGCACGGAACTGACGCGCATGGAGCCTGACGCCATTGTCCGTGCGGGCGTGTGTCAGGTTCCGGAAGGCCGGCATATCTTCGCCAATCTCACCGTCCGTGAGAATCTGGAGCTGGGTGGCTATACGCTGGCCAGGCCGTCCGATCGTCAAGAAGCGATGGAACGCGTGCTGGAGCGCTTTCCTCGCCTTCGCGAACGTCTTAAACAGTATGCAGGAACGCTTTCAGGGGGCGAACAGCAGATGCTGGCCATCGGCCGGGCCCTGATGGCCAGGCCACGCGTGCTGCTCCTGGACGAGCCCTCGCTGGGTCTGGCTCCGCAACTGGTGCACGATATCTTCGCGATCATCCGCGAGATCAACCAGCAGGGAACGGCGGTGCTGCTGGTGGAGCAGAACGCGCATATGGCTCTTGGCATCGCAGGCCGGGGCTATGTGCTTGAAACGGGCAGGGTCGCCCTTACGGATGCGGCGGAGAATCTACTCAACAACCCCGAAGTCCGGCGGGCTTACCTGGGAGAGTAAAGGCAAAAGGATGGACAGTTCTAACGCAAGCCTGCACGTCGTCGCGGTGGGAGCTCATATTCACGATGCTGAGGTGATGGCCGGGCACCTGGTTGCCCTCTACACGTCGGCCGGCCACCGCGGCACTTTCGTCCACGCGACCCCGGGCGAAAAGGGCTCTCAGGCGCTGTCCGCGGATGAATACCGGCCTGTCAAACTGGCCGAGGCGCGCCGGACTGCCGGGCGGCTGGGGGCGGATGTCCGCTTCCTTCCGTATGCGGATGCGGAACTACCGCTGGACCACCCCACCCGTCTGCAGTTTGCCGCTCTGTTCCGGGAGCTGCGGCCGGATATCGTCCTGACCCACTGGCGAGGAAGCTTCCACCCCGACCACTGGCGGACTCACTGCCTGGTGATGGACGGCCTGCACATGGCTGCTGATCCCTCGGTGGATGTTCCGGGAACGCCCCATCGGACGCGGTGGGTGTTCTTCCCGGAAAACTGGGAGGATATGACCGGTTTCCAACCCGAAATGCTGGTGGATATCAGCGCCGTCTATCACCGCTGGCACGCGGCGATGATGGAACAGGGATTGTTCCGGGGGGAGGTCTCCCGCTTCCACTACAGAGAATACTATGAAGGGTTGAGCGCGGTGCGCGGGGCGCGCGCGTGGACGGAAAGGGCGGTGGCGCTGATGCGATCACCGTTCTCCTCCGACCGGCAAAGCCAGTTGCCGGACTGGCGCATGCCTGCACCTGCGCAACATCCCGGACGGGAGGGCGGCAGCAAATGACGGAAAAGATCATAGACCTGGTAGACAGACAGGTCCAGAAGTCCATCCTTGCTCAGTCGCGCTGTCAGGAGGAAGGCGGTCCTGCCGGGAAGGCAGCCCCATACTGCCGGGTTATCACCATCTCCCGCGAACTGGGCAGCGGAGGACGTAGAGTCGCGGAGGAGCTCGCTCACACTCTGCACCTCAGCCTCTGGGATCGGGAGCTGGTGGAACGGATCGCGGAGGATGCCGACGTTGCGGATCACCTGGTGCGCCATTTCGATGAGCATGTGGTCTCCGAGATCGAGGTTCTGGTGCGGCATCTGGCGGGAGAGCCCCGCATAGGCGGATTCCAGTACAAGAGGCATCTGGCGCGCACTATCCTGCAGATAGCAAGAATCGGCAACGCCATCATCCTGGGCAGGGGAGGCAACTTCATCCTGCCGCACGCGCTGAATGTGCGGATCGTAGCCACCAGAGAGCTGCGGATCCACAACCTGATGCAGTTCGAGGGCTTGAGCAGGAAAGATGCGGAGCACGCCATAGAGGAATCGGACCGCGAGAGAGCGGAGTTCACCCGGCGTCTCTGGGGACGCAAGTGGGATGACCCTCTGTGCTACGATCTGACACTCAGAATGGATGAGATGACCAACGCGGACGCGGCAGCGGTGGTCGCGACGGCGTTCAACAGGCGCTTTGCGAGTTAAGCGCCACAACCTCCGGGATCTCTTCAGGATCGCCTTGCGAGTAGCGGGGGCGGTGTGGCTCGCCGTTCCCCTGCTCCCCTGCCCCGCTGAAGCCGCTGATGAGATCACGCCCGCCGAGGCGGTGCGCCTGCTGACCGCAGGCCGGACGGACCGGCTGAACCCGCGTCGGCACATCTTTCTGGATGGCGACTGGGAGTTCCGGCCGGAGAGAGAACGGATCTGGATCAAAGCTCCCGTTCCCGGCAACTGGCACAACCTGCCGGGAATGCGGGGTTACGCAGGGACTGCTGAATATCGAAAGACCATCGCCATCCCTCCTGCGTGGAACGGTGATCCCTGGCTGGTCTTCAGCGCGGTGGACTATGCGGCGCGTGTGGTGGTGAATGACCGGTATGTCGGCTTTCACGAGGGAGGTTACACCCCCTTCGCCTTCAACATCGGGCATATCGTCCGGCCGGGCCAGATGGCCACCATCTCGCTGGTGGTGGAGGATCCGGGGCCAGGAGCGGATATCCGGGGATATCCATTCGACGAGATCCCTCACGGCAAGCAGAGTTGGTATGGCAACGTCAGCGGGCCGTGGCAGCCGGTGATTCTAGAGGAGCGTGCCCGGACCCACGTCCGCAGCCTCAGGATAACGCCTGACATCCGCACGTCGTCGGTCCGTCTGGATGTGGCGCTTTCCCAGACCCCTCCTGCGGGCAAAGGCCAGCTGCTGGCCACCATCTACGCCCCCCGGAGCGCAGCCCCGGTAGCCCGGCTGCAGGCAGATTTGACATCTGCCCTGACTTACAGTCTGACTGCTCGCATCCCGGGCGCGGAGCTTTGGAGCCCGGACTCTCCGTCGCTCTACACCGTCAATATCAGCATCGTGACGGAAGACGGAGCAGTGGTGGATCAGTTCGCCGACCGGTTCGGCATGCGAAGCATCACGGCAAAGGACGGCCGTATTCTTTTGAACGGCAAACCGATCTTCCTGTCCGGCGCGCTCGATCAGGATTTCTATTCCGAGACCGACTATACTCCGCCGTCGGAGGAGTTCCTGCGCGATCAATTCCTGAAAGCCAAGAAGCTGGGACTCAACCTGCTGCGATGCCACATCAAGGTACCTGACCCGCTCTACCTCAGACTGGCTGATGAGATCGGGCTGCTGGTTTGGTACGAACTTCCGAATGTGGGAATGCTGACACCGGCCGCCCGCTCGCGGCTGACCAATCTTATGAAGGAGGCCGCCGAGCGGGATTACAACCATCCCTCCCTCGTAATCGTCAGCCTCTTCAACGAGTCGTGGGGTATAGACCTTTCCCGCCCGGAGCAGAGAAAGTGGCTGCTCTCTGCCTTCGACGCAGCACGATCGCTGTTCGGAGACCGGCTTATCGTGGATAACTCAGCCTGCGCAGGGAACTTCCACGTGAAGACCGATATGGAGGATTTTCACGCCTACTTCGCTGTCCCCGATAGCGCCGGGCGGCTTAGGGAGTGGCTGGACGAGTTCGCCGCCCGACCCGCCTGGACGTTCTCGCCGCACGGGGACGCGGTGCGGCGAGGAGATGAGCCGCTCGTAGTTTCGGAAATCGGCAGCTGGGCGCTTCCCTCCCTTCAGAATCTGCTCGCCTGTCACGGCGGACAGGAACCCTGGTGGTTTTCCACGGCGCGGGGAGCGCTCCGGCCGGAAGGTGTGGAGGATCGCTTCCGCCAGTCCGCCCTGGATCGCGTATTCGGTGAGTTCGGCAGGCTTGCGCGGAACACACAGGAGATGCAACTCCTCTCCTTCAAGCACACGGTGGAGGAGATTCGCCTCCGGCCTGCGATCTCGGGCTTCGTATGGACCGAGCTGACGGATCTGCAGTGGGAGTCCAACGGCCTGATGGACTTCTGCCGCAACCTGAAAGCAGTCGCGCGGGTGGCGCCACTGTTGACCGGACCTCGCTGCGTTATCATCCGCCCGGAGCGACGCAACGTCCGGCCAGGAGAGACCGTCACTGTCCGGCTCTCTGTTTCCAACTTCGGTGACCCGCTGGACAGCACAGACTTCGAGTGGGCGCTGGAAGGATTTCCGGACGCGTCCGGCACCCTGCAGGCAACTGCCCCTGTCCCGGCGGCCTCCGGCGGAGCAGCCGGAGAGTTCACATTCGTGGCGCCCGAAGTCTCCTCGCACCGCGTGGCGCGCCTCACGGTCCGCTGGCTTTCAGGAGGCCGTCTGCTTGCGCAGAACTATGAGGACATCAACATCCTGCCGGACGCTGGACCACTGGGCCTGCAGGTATTCTTGGATCCGTCGGCGCCGGACAGAGGACAACTCGACGAGTGGCTTCGCCGCAGTGGCGCAACTGTGGTCTCCGCTCCTTTCACTGCTGATGTGGCCGTCACCGGAAAGTTGACCGACGACCTCATCCGGTGGACCGCCGGAGGCGGGAGGACGCTGCTGCTGGCGCGCGATACTTCAGCTTTCGGTGAGCATCCATCACCGGTGCGGGTGTCCTCCCGCGCAGAGGCGGATATGTGGGGAGACTGGGCGACGGTGTTCACCTGGTTCGACCGCAGTCCCGTCTTCGCCGGGCTTAATACCCGCCATCAGATGCTGGACTGGACCTTTGCCGCCGTCATCCCGGATCACATCCTGACAGGGCTCCCCGAGGCGGCCTGGGACGACGTCGAGTGCGGGATGTTCGCGGGCTGGCTGCATAAGGGAAGCGCCGTAGTGCTGCGCGCAGGCACAGAGAACGCGCGAGTCCTTATCACCACTCTGAAGGTCAGTGAAGCGCTCGGGGTTGACCCTGTGGCCGACCGGCTGATGCACAACCTGTTGCGGCGGGTTTCCGGACCGTCCTTCCCGGTGCGAGCCCGCTGGGATGCGCTCTTTGGCCGTTGAAAGCCCTCACAGGCCGATCAGCTTCACATCCACGTTGAAGCTCTTGTAGCGATTCTGATATGTGATCCGCGGCTCGATACAGTGGAAGATGCGCGACAGGCGCAGCCCCCAATCGTATACGCCGCCTCTCTGAAGGTCGAAATCCACCACAAAGTCGGACCTGAGCAGGCCCCATTCCGATTGCAGGCGGGTGGCCAGCTTCTCTCCCACGTCAATGTTGTCGAACTCGAATGGCGAGGATCCGTCCGTAAAGTGCCGGGCGTAGGTCACTGCAGCGAAATGCCTGGCCGTGAGCTGCCGTCCCAATCCTATGCTCCCGCCAAGAACGGTCTGATGGTGACCGTCGCTGTACCACGAGGAACGAGCCAGCAAGACAGGATCCAGGACCCAGCTGACCGGCCGCGCCCTTTCTGTCCGGAGCACGGCACGGAGGTCGTAGCGGGTCCGCCAGGTGCGGTCCGTGTGCTCGCGGAACCGCCCCACGCCACCCTGCGCGTCGAAAGCCAACCGCCACCCGCCCCCAACCTGCCCCGGAACAGCCGCGCCCAGCAGCCGGACACCTGCTTCGGGCTGACGATCCAGATAGAGATAGCGGACGTTCGGGTCATAGACGCGCTGACGGCGGCCGAAGCGGAAGAACACGTTCGCTCTGGGGGGCAAGGCCGCAGATGTTGTCACCACGTCCTGTCCGGTCAAGAGTCCTGCTCCCATCAGGTCTGGAGCGATGTCGCGGGTAAGAACCGCCTTCCGCGGGGCGGCGCCGGTCAGTGACCGTTCCAGTTCAACTATTCCCTGCAGCCCTCGCTTCTGGGTAATGCGCCCCTCAATAGCAGCTGCCGAGGTATACGCGGTGGCAAAGGGATAGGTGAATTTCAGATAGGCGCCGTCTTGCTGCTCGGCACCCGGGGTGGGGAAAAGCGGCTGAGTCTCCTGAAGCGAGAGACGGTATGCGGGAAAGCTCATCACCCGCGTATTGCCGATCCACAGACCGATCCGCCGGGCAGAAGCGTACTTACCTGGATGCACCACCACTTCCCGGGCTGTCAGCCTCCAGTGAGCGTGCTCCAGCCCACAGGTCGTGCCGGAGGCGCCTTCTACCCTTAAAACCCCGTCCGGAGCCAGCCGGGCTGATTGGCCCGTGAATGTGTATAGACCGTATGTGCCAGACGCTGACTGGAGGAATCCTTCGTCCGTTTTCAGGTTGTACCGGACACTGTCGGCTTTGAGCGTGCCGTCCGGCCGCTCCAGCAGCACATTGCCCGCTGCAGTGACTTCACCTGCCCTGTGGTTGCCCTCCGCCCTGTCCGCTTTGATGCGGGTCTCGCCGTATACCAGCCCCACCCCGCCAGTGGCAGTCACGTTACCTGCCGGAGTCTCCTCGATGAGCGGAGCGGTCAGCACCAGTTCAGGCTGCCGGGAGACCGCCGCTTCTCCTGTTGTCTGGGCGGTGGAAGACTGATGCATTGCCATGACAAGAGCCAGCATCGCTCCCAGCATTCTGGAAC
Organism: Armatimonadota bacterium; assembly: GCA_037478975.1. Taxonomy (GTDB): domain Bacteria; phylum Armatimonadota; class UBA5829; order DSUL01; family DSUL01; genus CALCJH01. The sequence goes on along the minus strand of JBBFLP010000126.1, from coordinate 27 downwards.
CGGTCATATTTCGATCCTTCTCCAGCG
>JBBFLP010000125.1:0-9513 GCA_037478975.1 Armatimonadota bacterium | reverse complement strand
TCGTCAATGGAGCGCACCTTGATGAGCGGGTAGCTTCCTCCGTGAGGGATGCGGTCGAAGTTGGAGGAGAGCTTGGTGTTCACCTTGACGATGCTGTCCTCCATGTCGCGCCCCACGTAGAAGCGGACGATGGCCATGGACATTCCAGGGGAGGAGGTTGTGTAGATGTATTCCACCCCGGGAATCTCCCACAGGAGCTTCTCCATGGGCTTGGTGATCCGTTCCTCAACCTCCTTGGCGCTTGCGCCCGGCATCTGGACGAACACGTCCACCATCGGTACGATGATCTGCGGCTCTTCTTCGCGCGGAAGCTTCAGGACGGCGAAAATGCCCAGCAAAAGGCAGGCGACGATGATGAGCGGAGTCAGCTTGGAATCAATGAAATAGTGCGCAATGGCGCCCGACAGGCCAAGGCGCTTCATCGGGCGGCCTCCTGAATCTTCACGCCCTCCTGGATGGCATCCAGGTTGCTGACCACCACCTTTTCGCCGTCCTTCAGACCGGAGAGGATGGCCGTCATACCTTCCCGCGTCTCACCCAGAGTCACTACGCGCAGTTCAGCGCGGCCGTCCTTGCCGACCACCCATATTCGCGCCAGGCCCTCGCGATCCAGGATGGCGTTCTCCGGCACGGCCACCACCGAGCGTACTCCGCGTGGCACCAGCAGCCGGCCGAACAGCCCGCTGGCCAGACGGGAAGTGTCGCGGATATCCGCCTTCACGCGCACCGTACGGGTGGAGGGATCGCCGCCGGGACGGATCTCCGAGATGCGCGCCTCCCGTTCATCGCTGCCCAGGCTGTCAATCCGGACCAGCGCGCGGTCACCGGGCTTCAGCGCCGTGGCTTCCGCCTCAGGCACAAACGCCTCGATCTGCCAGCGCGAGCGGTCCTCCAGCACCAGTACTGGACTGCCCGGTCCCACCTGGTCGCCAGGATCCACCAGACGCTGGGTGACCACGCCGTCGAATGGCGCGCGGATGACCGAGTATCCGGCCATCGTCTTCGCTCCCGTCAGGCCGGCGCGGGCCTGACGCGCCTGACCTGCAGCCGCGACAGCCTCTTTTCTTCGCATCTCGGCAGCCAGGCGTCGGCTCTTCGCGGCGGCGAGGCGTGCCTCAGCCTGAGCCAGACGCTCCCGGGCTGCCTTCAGCTCCTCCGCGCGGCTGCCTTCCGCCACCATGTCCGCCTGCTGGCGCGCCGATTCCAGTGCGGCTTTCGCCACGGCCTCCGCCGTCTCCGCCTGCTCCAGCCTCTGCTTGCTCACCACGTCTTGCCGGAAAAGCGCTCGCATACGCTCCGCTTCGCTGTGCGCCAGGTCGTACTGGGCCTTTGCCTGCTCCACGGCGATGTTCGCCTGGGCGCGCTCCTGGCGGCGAGGACCGGTCTGGACCATCTGCAGGTATGCGCGGGCCTCCTGAACTGCCGCGGTGGCCGAGCGGATGTCCGCCTCGGCCGCTTCCTGCTCCATCCGCGCCGCCGAGCTGGCCGCCTCCGCTGACGCCGAAGCGGCTGATAGAGCCGCGCCCGCCTGTTCCACTCCGGCCTGCAGATCCGCAGCTTCCAGTCGCACCAGTTCTTGCCCGCGCCGGACCCTGTCCCCCTCCCGCACCATCACCGCTACCACCGAGGACATGATCTTGGGCGAGAGCGTGGCCTCCTGGAAAGGCCGGATGGTTCCGTCGGAGACAGAGAAGCTTTCCATCGGGATCCGCCTGACGGTCATCGTCTCGGCCTGAACGGGAGGCAGCTCACGAGCGTGCGTGCTGTGGTGCGCCCCACGGCGCGCGTTCCAGACAAGCGCCGCTGCCACCACGATGACTCCTGCAGCGATCCAGACCCATCCGCGTTTTGTCATGGTCAGACTCGATCTCCCTTCCCGTCTGTCGTCCGCAGATTCCTCAGCGGCCGCACTCCTCCATCCGGAGTCCCGCTTTACGCAGGATGGCCATCATCGGGCACCAGTTGGTGAAAGCTGACTGAAGCAGATTCAGCCCCACGAACGCCGTGAACGCGTAGAACCACGGATTCACTAGATGGCCAAGGATAACAGAAAGCAGGACAAAAGTTCCTGCGATTCCTCTCAAAGCTCTCTCGACAGTCATCTCTGTCACCTCCTCGGTTCGTCCAGAAGGATATCAAGCCTGCTGATGGCCGCCAGTCTGGCCGCCTCGGCTGTTTTGAGGTCGGCGAGACTCTGTATGCGCGACGCCTGCGCCGCGGAGACCGCGCTCTGGGCGCTCAGAAGGTCTGTCTGGGTGTAGACCCCCTCGCGCGCGCCGATCTCCACCAGCCGGCGGCTCTCCATAGCCGCAGCCACCTGTTCCTCGGTGGCTCGCCAGCGCTCCAGTGCGCTTTGAAGCGCAAGCTCCGTGGAGCGCCGCTGGAACGCCACCTGATCTTCTGCCGCTTTCAGCTGGCTGGCGGCCCGGTCGCGTTCGGCGGTTGCCTTCGCCACCGCGGACTGCGTGGCGCCGGAATCGAAGATGGGGATGTTCAGGCGGACCATCGCGCTCACTGTCCCGTCCCGGCGCGGGAATTCCGCTCCGCGGGCGATGTTCTGGAAGTCCGCGTCTAGCGTCAGGGTGGGGTCGTTGCCTGCACGGGCGGCCGCTAGCGCGGCCTCGGCTGCGGCCAGCGCCTGCCTGGCGGATGTCACGGCCGGCGAGTCCGCCGGTTCCGCCGTCTGTACTCGCTCATCGGGCAGCAGAGCGTCCGCTGAGACGTCGAATTCCTCGTCCTGATCCAGTCCGATCGCCATCTTCAGAGCGGACAGCGCCACCCGTACGCCGTTCTGGGCCGCTAGCAGCCGGTCCCGTGCGAGCGCCTCTTCCGCCTGCGCGCGGAGAACCTCGCCACGTGTGGCCGTTCCGGCCTGCTGGCTGGCGATGACGCGTTCCAGATTCGCTTTCAGGAACCGTGCCGCGTCCGCGGCGGCTTCCTCGTGCTGTTTCGCCGCGGCCACCGCCCAGTACCGCTCGGCCACCTGCAGGAGAACAGCCTCTTCGGCGGCTCGCACGCCCGTGCCTCGGGCGCTGGCCGCAAGCGACGCCGCTCTGCGCCGCAGCGACAGAGAGCGGTCATACACCGATGCCCGGAGCGCCACCATATTGACCTGCGTCTCCCTTGCGAAGACGGTCATCCCTCCGAAGAGGGTGGGGCGGTCCAGATAGGTATAGGAAGCGCCCAGCCCCAGGTGTGGGCCTGCCGCCGCGTCGGCAAGTCTTCGCTCAGCCTGAGCCGCCCGCTCCTCTGCCCTCGCAGAGGCCAGAGCGGGGCTGCGCTCCAGCGCCAGACGAAGCGCATCCTGCAGCGTGGCTCCGTGGACGGACGATCCGCATCCAACACCGGCCGCCAGAGCCGCCACCAGAACCGATTGCAGTCTCAACACTCTCGCCGTCATCGCCCTCACGTGTTCTTGTCCTTCGGAGGCCATCCAGCCTCGCACTGCATTAGATGAGCGTCTTTACGGGAGGGATTCAACAGCCGTTCTGCTCCTCCTTCTTTCCTCCCGGTTGCAGACGGCTGCCGGAACCGGAAGATTCCATTGCCTTTTCCGCCCCCAATAATGGAAATGCAATACAGGACGGCGCAGCGGGGGCCGGCAGCCCCCGCTGGACTTCATCAGGCGAACGAGGACGTAACGAGGAGGCCACGGCGGATCGCCTCCCGATCAGCGTCCCGGCGCTCCCGACGGGGGTCAGGTCTGACTTGTCTGTTCTGCTTGGCATAGCGATACTCTTCGGCAGCATTCTGGGCGGCTATACGATGCATGGCGGCAAAGTGGCCGCCCTGAACCAGATCTCCGAGTTCATCATCATCGGAGGAGCTGCGCTTGGCAGTGTTGTAATCGGCTATTCGCCGAAGGGCGCCATTGCCGTGCTGAAAGCCGCGATAGGGCTGCTGAAGGGCAATCCCTACAAGCCTGCTGTCTTTCTGGAGCTGCTCCAGGTGATGTATGACACCTTCTCCCTGGCCCGGAAGCAGGGTCTGGTGGAGCTGGAAAAGCACGTGGAGAACCCCCACGAGTCCGAGATCTTCCAGAAGTATCCGTCCTTCCTCCACAACCATCACGCCGTCAATCTGTTTGCGGATACCCTGAAGCTGGTCTCGATGGGTGGCGTGAACGTCTACAGCCTCTCCGACCTTATGGAGATAGACCTGGAGGTCTCGCACGAGGAGGCCATGAAGACCTCGCGCATCCTCTCCACTGTGGGAGATGCCATGCCCGCGTTCGGAATCGTGGCGGCGGTGCTTGGGGTTGTCATCACCATGCAGTCCATTGGCGGACCTCCGGAGCAGGTGGGAGAGAAGGTGGGCGCCGCTCTCGTCGGAACGTTTCTGGGAGTGCTTCTGGCTTACGGCATCTTCGCGCCGCTGGCCAAGGCCACAGAGGCCATAGCTCATGCCGAGTCTCAGTATCTGGCATGCATCAAGAACGCCACGGTGGCGTTCGCCCGCGGGGATGTGCCGCTGGTCTGCGTCGAGTTCGCCCGCCGCAACATCGAGCCGGAACTCAGACCGTCGTTCGCTCAGATGGAAGAGGTCTGCAAGGGCGGAGGAGCTTCCACACAGCAGAAAGCCGCCTGATGATCTTCTGCCTCACCTGACACGCATATGTCCAAGGACACAGGCGAGATCCGCATCATCAAAAAGAAGAAGGGTCACGACGGCCACCACGGTGGCGCCTGGAAGGTGGCCTACGCAGACTTCGTCACGGCCATGATGGCGTTCTTTCTGGTGATGTGGATCGTCGGGCTCAGCCAGAATATCAAGGACGCCATCGCCGGATATTTCAGCGACCCCATCGGGTTCATGGAGGCGGTTCGTCAAGGGAATGCTCCGTTCCCGCTGGGAGAGGGAGAAGGGGCAGGCAAAGAGAAGGAGCCGCTCACCTCGGCGCGCGAGGCGGACGAGACGGAACGCCTCAGCGAGGCCAAGGAGACTCTGGAGCATGTGGTCCTTAGCGCCCCCGAGTTCAAAGACCTGAAGAAGAATGTGGATATCCAGCTGGCGGACGAGGGGCTGCGGATAGACCTGGTGGATGGGGGAGAGTCGCTGTTCTTCGACAGCGCCAGCGCGGCTATCAAACCCGCAACCCGTCGCCTACTCACCAGGATTGCGGGTGAGTTGAAATCACTTCCGAACAGTGTGGTCGTCGAGGGCCACACGGATAACCGCCGGCTGAACCGCGGCGACTCGTATACCAACTGGGAGCTCTCGGCCGACCGCGCCAACAGTGCCCGCCGTGTATTGGAGCAGAGCGGCCTGCGCCCGGGTCAGATCACAGAGGTGCGTGGTTATGCCTCCATGCGTCCGCGGCGGGGCCTGCAGCCTTCCGATCCTGGCAATCGCCGCGTCAGTATTCTGGTGGTCACAAAAGGCGTCACCAAGAAACCTGCAAAGCCGTCTGCTCCTGCCGCCGCTCCCGCTCAGACTCCTGCTAAAGCCCCCGTCGGCCACTCGCATTGATGCTGGTTTTGGAAGCATCTTGCCCCTGGCCGGGAGTCTTGCACGTCTGCCGCGCGTTTTTGTCTGCGTAAGGCGCGACCGCACAGCCGCGCCGGAAGGGTCTATCAGCGGATGAGCCAGGAAAAGAGCGCGGTAACGGCGATCGGGACTTGCCAGTTCGAGGAGCTTGTAATTCTTCACGACGCTCCCGTTCTCGTGGACTTTACCGCCGCCTGGTGCGCCCCCTGCCGGATGATGCGCTCTGTGCTGGAAGAGGTGGCCGGTCTCTTTGCGGGCCGTCTGCGCGTGGTTTCCCTGGATGTGGATCAGAATGCGGAGCTGGCGGATGCCTTCGATGTGCAGTCCATCCCGGCGCTGATGCTCATAGCCCGAGGCCGGCTGCTCGGCGCCTGGGTGGGCTATCAGACGGCCGGGCAGCTCGCCGCCAACCTGGAATCCGCTCTCGCCCGCACGGAGGTTTCTGGCGATGCCTGATGCTTCCCGCTCCGGCCGCAAAGCGGTGATCGCCATCATCCTTATTGCGACCCTGTTCGCCGCGATCGTCGGTGCCCGCACCTCCGGTCCGGGAACCTGCACCGCGCCCCCGCGCGTGTCCGGTGGCCCTCCTGCGGCTCCTGCCATAATCCCGCCTTGACCTCCTGCGCCGACGGGAAGGGAATACCTGCGCCCCGGGCGAAGGTACTTCCGCAGAATTAAGCGGCCGCGCTTCCGGATTCCCTCGACGCAGCCGCGAACATCACGGGAGACCCTTCCTACCGGCCTTGGATCACAAGAGCATCGTCGCAGTGCTTCTGGCGCTCTTGCTGTTGGCGGGATGCGGGATGCGCCCCTCTTCTCGCGAGGAGGTCATTCCTCCTGCGCCTCCTCCCGCCGCATCCGCGGAGCAGGGACTTGCCGAGATCACCGTCCGCGGGGCGGGGCTTCGTCTGAAAGCTCCGGACGGATGGGCGTTCGCGGAGCAGCCCGAATACGTGCAGGCACAGTGCCACCCGCGCGGCTCGGAAGCAGACCTTCCCGTCATCCTCGTTCAATCGGATTCCGTGAAGACCGATCTCACGCTGCGCGCCATTGTGTCTGGATTCACCCGCCAGATCCCGCGTGCGCTGGAGAATCCCGTCGTCACCCGCGATGAGGAGGTTCCCATCGGACTGCAGGGCGTGGAGTCCTACGAGGTGGCCTGCAGGGGCCGGCTGGAGGGTCACGCTGTCGTGATGACCCAGCGGATCCTGCGCAAGGGCGGATGGCTCGTGGTGATCACCTTCATGGCTCCCGCATCCGAGCTTCAGCGATACGAACCGGCTTTCCGCCAGCTTCTTGCGACGCTGGCGTGGTGAAGCGTTTCCCTTACTGGTAAGGGCCGCAGATGGTGTCCGTGTACTCGTAAGACCAGGTGCGCCACTCCGCGTAAGGCATCTCCCGCGCATGACCGTCGGCAAACAGCGCCATAGAGCGCGCCACCTGCCGGTACTGGGTGCTTGTCAGCGTCCTCTGGGACTGCGCGATGGAAAACGCTTCCGAGCTATGGAAGTAGCCGGGTTCATACATCACCGTCATCCGTGATGGTTCCGGGATGGAGTCCAGCTTCCCCGTATACACCACGTTCCGCTTGCGTCCTCCCGGCACGTTCACCACGCCAAGCCGGGTGTTGAACCAGTAGGATCCCCCGCCGTGGTATCTCCACAGTGGCTTGAAATAGGGAATATCGTTCGGAACGGACATCTGGCGTCCATCCGTCAGCACGAACGTCAGGTTGGTGAAGTATCCCTTGTCACTGCGGCACCGCCAGTGAGCGGCGGTCTTGGCGTAGGGCATCAGGGCATCCCAGATCAGGGGCGGCCGCGGACTCATGCTGTTCCAGAACATCCCGTCGCTCGGATCCTGTCCGAAGGGCATGAACCCCCTGTTGTCGTCCGCATACATCCGGAACTGCAGACCGATCTGCTTCAGATTGGCGAAGCACACTGCTTTGCGCCCGTTCTCGCGGGCGGCGGCAAACACGGGGAAAAGGATCGCCGCCAGAATGGCGATGATGGCGATGACCACCAGAAGCTCGATCAGGGTGAATCCCCGGCCGTCCTTTCGCATGCCGCTCCTCCTCCGTAAAAGGGTATCTTCTATGCGTGAAGCGAAAGAGGAGGCTCCCGCGTTAGGACGTCGGGTTGCTTGCGCTCTTCCGCCCGAAGTCGCTGTCTGTCACCAGTATAACACAGGCGGCGGGTGGCGCATTCCACGGGACTGATACCCGCACCGCAAAAAAACACCGCGGAGGATGTTGCCGCAGGTCACGGTTTCGGGTAACGTATTCCGGCCGGGACACCGGTTGCCTGAGTCCCGGCACATTGAGTTTTCTCCCGCCTGCTGATTGAGAACGGCGAGAGGGGGTGTTGATCATGCCATACTGCCCGGTCTGCGGAGCGGAGTTCCGCAAAGGGTTCGCTGAGTGCTCCGATTGCGGAGTGGAACTGGTGGAAGAAGAAGAGGACGAGCTCTTCCCCGACGACGAGGATGAGTCCGGTGCCGCCGAGGAGGAAGAGGATCTGGTCGCGGAAGAGGAGGCCGATCTGGTCGAGATCTTCAGTGGTCCGCCTTTTGCCGCCCAGATGCTGGCCAACGCCTTGAAGGAGCAGGGCATTGGCGCCGTCGTGGAGAGCGATTCGGACAACGTGCTGATCGGCCCCACGGAGAGCTCCGTCTTCGTCACTGAGACCGACTACAACGAACACGACGAGATCATCCAGGAATGCCTGGAGCTTGTGGAGTCCGAAAGCCCGGATGATCACGGCGAGGCTTTCGAGGACGAAGAGGAGATCTGACGGGTTCAACAGGCATCTTCTGATGCTGGCGCGCCCCGCCGCCCCGAGGGCCGGCGGGGCGCAGCTTTTCCGGCCGGTTGAAGCCGGGGGCAGGAGCGCCGTTGACCGCGCGCGAAGTCACGAGAAGGAAATGCCGGGGCGCACGCGCCCGGCAGGCGACGTCGGAGGGAAACCGGACACTTATGGGCGATAAAAGACCGGCGGCAGTCATTACCGGAGGCACCGGAGGCCTGGGCCAGGCCGTTTCGCTCGCCTTCCTGGATGCGGGCTGGAACGTGATGGTGACTTTCGTCGAAGAGGAGCAGTTCCAGGAGCTGAGGCGCAGGGCAGGGGATGGGGCGTCCGCGCTTCGAGGAGTCTGCGCGGATCTTACCCGGGCGGATGAAGTGGAGCGTCTGGCTCAGGAGGCGCGCCGCGAGTTCGGCCCGATCGCGGCCCTGGTCAATCTAGTGGGTGGGTTTGCCGGAGGCTTCCCCGTCACGCAGACTCCCGAGGCGGTGTGGGATCACATGATGCGCCTGAACCTGAAGACCTGCTTCCTCACCGTCCGCGCTCTGGCTCCGCTGGTGGTGGAGAACGGAGGCGGGGCCATCGTCACCGTGGGCTCCCGCGGTGCGGTAGAGACGCCGCCTGGGCTGGCTGCCTATGCCGTTTCTAAGGCCGGGGTTGTGGTGCTCACAAAAGTGTTGGCCGAAGAGCTGCGCCGCGATCGCGTGCGCGTGAACTGCGTCCTGCCGGGCATCATAGATACCCCCGCCAACCGTTCTGCAATGCCGGATGCCGACTTCACCCGCTGGGTGCGACCCGAGGCGCTGGCGCGGACCATCCTGTTTCTGGCGAGCGACGAAGCGGCTCCCATCAGCGGAGCCTGCATCCCCGTCTACGGAGATTCCTGATTTATGGCGCACACGGCCCGTCCCGATTTCCGCGCTCGCAGGCAGGCTGTGGCCGCCGGACACTATCTGGCGGCGATGGCCGGCCACGATATTCTGCGCGACGGTGGAAACGCAGCCGACGCCGCCGCGGCGGTGGCGTTCTGTCTTTCCGTCCTGGAGCCGCACCAGAACGGTCCGGCGGGTGAATGTCCTGCTCTGGTGCATTTCGGCGGGAAGACCTATGCCGTTTCGGGTCAGGGCTCATCTCCGGCCGGGCTGACGCTGGAATGGTTCCGGAAGCGGGGATACGAGCTGATCCCGGGTGACGGGCTTCTGCCCGCCACAGTGCCGGCGCA
>JBBFLP010000124.1:0-9530 GCA_037478975.1 Armatimonadota bacterium | reverse complement strand
TCGCCAGCGCTCCCACGGCGATCCCGAACTCGATGCCCCGTTGCGCCGCCGCGTTCGGCTTCCAGAGTATCCACTGGCTGATGTTCTCCAGCCGGAGGTTATAGAGGAACCCCCAGTCGGGCTGTATCCAGCTGGTCAGCCAGATGCCCACCGGCACCTGCCCGAGCATCACCAGAAACGCCGCGCCCATCATGATGGTCGCCTCCACACTGCGGATGCGGAACGCGCGGTAGGCGGCGGAGATGATGAAGAACGCAATAAGCGAGAACATGGCGGCGTCCAGCGAGAACAGCCATCCGTCCGTCGCGATCCTCCACAACCCCTGCCAGACCGGGCTCTCCTGCCCCGCTCCGAAACGCTGGAAGAACCCGATGACGGCCATCACGATGACGCCGACGAAGAAGAAGACGCTGAAGCCCCAGTTCTTCCGCGCCTGCAGGATGTTCTTGCCGTGGATGTGCACCAGGTTGGTCAGCCCCAGCGCGAACGTGAAGCCTGCGATGACCTGCCAGGCGTTTGTGAGACCCTGCATATAGGGGGAGAGGAAGTTCTGGTCCGGGTCCAGTCCCTCGTAGAGCAGCTCGAACACTTTCTTCCCGAACGCTCCTTTGGAGAGCAGGAACGGCTCGGCGGAAGAGCGGGGTGCGATGAGGAACTCCAGGCTGAAGTAGAGCCCTCCTATGAACGTCACCACTGCGATGAGCGGCTTCCGCGCCCGGCGCGGCACGAACGTCAGCCCGAAGATGAACAGCGCTCCCGTGATCAGCGCCCCCAGGATGAAGAGCGTCTTTTCGGGATTATCCGTATGCGGTCCCCAGAACGAAGCCATCCCTATTTGCCCACCTTGAACCACTCCAGCACAATGGAGCCCGCCGGGACCCACGGCGAGATGCTGACCCCTATGACGCCGGCAATGAGCGCGGCGATGATGACCAGCTTCCCCAGGTCCTGCCCCACCAGGCTGCCCAGAAGCGTCGGTTCCTTAGAGAGGTAAGCGCTTCCCGCGTAATACTCGTCCCCGATGATGCAGTAGTCGCACGCTGCGATGAAGAACGGGAGCTGTGTGATCTGCGGAGTTCCCGCCACCTGGATGGCGCCCACGTGGTGCCCCGTCTCCGCCAGGATCAGCGCTTCCGCGAAGAAGCTACCGAAGTAGAAGCAGCTAGCCACCCTCTCCCGGGACATCAAACCGATGGACGCCGAAGCATACGCGAACTGCTGATCCGAAAGGAACTTGATGTCGTCCTGCTCGTACAGCTCGGGCGCTCCCTCCCGGGCATACGCTTCCCGCGCCACGTCCTGGGCGATGGTGTATAGAACAGCATCCGCCAGAGCCACCATCACCCGGGTCCGGAACTTCGCCGCCAGCTTGATGATGTGCGAGAGAATGGACAGCGACTGCAGACCCACAATGTCCAACCCCTGAATGCCGGGGGAGTAGAAGATAGGGCGGCCCATCTCCGTTGCGCGGCCGACGGCCTCGTCTATGGCCGAAAGACCGGGGATCCTGCGGATGTAGAGCTCCCTGCCCCTCCTTGCGCTGAGGATCTTCCACAGGATGAAGAAGACGATCACGCCTTCGAACACCAGGACGGGCAGCGTTGCGTGGCTCAACGGCTCCCCTCCTTCCGCGCGTCCCGGAGCTCTTCGATGCGGTCTATCATCAGCTCGATGCCTCCCGGATGATACAGCAGGCGGGCAAGCTTCTGTATCCCGCCCGCCCCGAGCGCCGGCCCCAGCACCGGCGTCGCCGCTACCAGCGCCTGCCCGGCCAGCCGCGAAAGGGGACGATGCATCTCCAGCATCAGAATGGCAGGGACGGACAGCCCCATCCCTACCACCCGGCGGGCCAGCGCATCCGCCATCTCAACAGCTTCCTCCCGGCTGAGCGGGGCGGCCAGGTCAATCACTCCGCTGCCTCCGCCGCCCGCGCCCGCAGATGCTTCACTGCCTCGATCACCTGCTCCCGCTCCGGCCCGAACCGCAGGAACACGCCGCGGAAAGCCTCCAGCCGTGAAGGTTTGCTCAGCGGCGACAGCTTGACACCCTCTTCCGACAACCAGACCGAACGCACCCGCTCCCAGGGGATCTCCTGGCGGCTGAAGAGGCACGCCGCCGAGGCGGTGCGCCTGCGCAGCTCATAGCGAACGGGAAACAGATAGTCCCCGATGGCCGCCGCAAGCAGCCCGGCCGCGAACAGTCCTGCCAGAGGGGAGTCAAGCATCCGGGCTCCGGCGAAGCCGGTCAACAGCAGACACGGGATCACGAGCAGAAGCATCCGGGGGCGCTCGCGCAGGCGATGGGTCGTCCAGGTGAGGACGACGGGATCGTTCACGTAGCTCTGGGCGCTCGTTGTCATCGGGCGTTTGTGAGGAGGGGGCGGCTCTTCCCCGTTCGCCTTATTCAGCGGGGGTGGGGGCGAATTCCTCTCTGTGACCATCCGTCCGGCAATAGTTTTCGCTGGCGGTTTTTCAGGAGAGCAAAGAGGCCGGTCAAGGAGTTGTAAGGGTGAGGAGGCCTCCCCTCAGATCCGTTCCGGGCTTTCGACCTTGCGCGCCTCCCGCTTGCCGGCTGCGCCCGTCAGCTCCCGGGCCCGCTCCGCCACGAGCTCTGCTGTTAGTCCCACTTCTCTGCGCTGCGCCTGCTGGGTATCGTGCTCCACGAACCGGTCTGGAACCCCCACGCGCGACACCCTGCACTCCGGGGCTTCCACAGACAACAGCTCCAGCACCGCGCTGCCGAACCCTCCGGCCAGAGCATTCTCCTCCAGCACCACCATCTTGCCGCACCTGCGTGCAGCTGCGCAGATGCGCTGCTCATCCAGCGGCTTCACGAAGCGCGCATCTATCACCTCGGCCGAAATGCCGCCGGCGTCAAGCATCTCCGCCGCCTGCTCCGCTGTGATGACACTGCTCCCGCAAGCCACCAGCGCCACATCCGAGCCCTCGCGCAGAGTCCTTCCCCGCCCGATGGGTATGGGCCTTGGCTTGCGCTTCTCCCAGGGCCGGGGACACGACCCGCGCGGGTACCGGATTGCAATCGGCCCGTCGTGCTGCACGGCGGTCAGCAGCATATCCGCCAGTTCCTGCAGGTCGGATGGGGCCATGATCACGATTCCCGGCATCAGCCGCAGATATGAGAGGTCGAAGACACCCTGATGGGTGGCTCCATCGTCTCCCACAAGGCCTGCCCGGTCCAGACAGAAGATGACAGGAAGATGCTGGATGCACACGTCATGCAGCACCTGGTCGAAGGCGCGCTGAAGGAAGGTGGAATAGATGGCCACCACCGGCCGCAGACCTGATGCCGCCAGCCCGGCGGCAAAGGTCACCGCGTGCTGCTCCGCGATCGCCACATCGTAGAACCGTTCCGGGAAGCGCTCCGCGAACGCGGCCAGCCCCGTGCCGTCCGGCATGGCGGCCGTGATGGCCACGATGCGCTCATCCGCCTCCGCCAGTTCCAGCAGGGTCTGGCTGAACCCGCTGGTCCAGGTGGGATTCCCGCCCTCCTTCTTCTGGAACTTGCCGCATCCCGTGTCGAACGGCGTGACCCCGTGGAACACCCGCGCGTCGTTTTCGGCGTACTCCACTCCCTTGCCCTTGGTGGTGACCACGTGCACCAGGACAGGCTCCTTCATCTCGCGCACGGCGCGGAAGATCTCGATGAGCTCCTCCGTGTTGTGCCCGTCAATGGGTCCAAGGTACGTGAAGCCCAGGTTTTCGAAGACGGGCCCCTCGCCCGGGGACATCAGGTGAGCCATGCCCAGCTTCAGACCCTCGGCGGCGTGCTCGATGGCTTTGCGACCCACTTTCAGATGCTGGATGAAATCCTTCGCCCTCTGCTCCAGGCTGTGGAGCAGCGGCTGGCTGCGCAGGCGGGCCAGATGGTAAGAGAGCGCCCCCACCGCCTGCGCGATGGACATGGAGTTGTCATTCAGGATGACCTTGATGTTGGCCTTTAGCTCACCGGCGTGGTTCAACGCCTCCAGCGCCATTCCGGCCGTGAGGGCGGAATCGCCGATGACCGCCACCACCTCTTCATCGCTGCCCCGCAGGTCGCGTGCCTCGGCAAACCCCAGGGCAGCCGAGATGGACGTTCCCGCGTGCCCGGCCCCGAACACGTCGTAAGGACTCTCCTCGCGCCGCAGAAACCCGGAGAGCCCTCCTCCCTGCCGGATAGTGTGAAACTGGTCGCGGCGGCCGGTGAGAAGCTTGTGCGGATAGGCCTGATGGCCTGTGTCAAAGATGATGATGTCTTTCGGGGCGTCCCAGACGGTGTGCAGGGCGATGGTCAGCTCCACGGTGCCCAGGTTGCTCGCCAGGTGCCCGCCCGTCTTGCTGACCACATTCAGAATGGTCTCCCGGATCTCGGCCGCAAGAATGCACCGCTCCTGCGGCGTCAGGCCCTTCAGGTCAGCGGGGCTCTCAATGCGCTCCAGCACGCCCTTCATATCTTCAGTCAAGATGACACTTCTCCTTGAGCGGCCCTTCCGGCCAGCAGACGCTCCGCAACCAGGATGTCCTCCAGCCGGTCCAGATCCTCCCCGATCTCGGGATCCGGGCAGACAAGCGCTCGCAGCTTTCCGCCGATGGCCCGCTCCGCCGCCCGCTCCACGGCGGCGATGTCCAGCGCTCCCGGCCAGAGTTTCTGTGCGACAAGTGCCCGGATGAGGGTAGATACTCCGATCATCGCGGCCAGGCGGAACGGCTGCTTGCGCGCCTGATAGATCCCCTGAATCCTGTCCCGGTTCTGCAGCGCGAATCGCCTGTTTATCAGCACGGCGTTGCCGCCGGTGAACGTCCCTTCCCGCAACCGCAGATAGGTTCGCCTCAGACCCGGATAGCTGCGCTCGCAGTCCTCTTTACGGATGACGGGATAGACGAAGTCTGCCTCCAGCGCGCGCCCCGCTTCCACCAGCCTGCGGATGGCCGGGCCGGTCGCCATCGGGATGTCAGAACTGGCCACAAGCACCATCTCCGCGTCCTCGCCGGCCGCTTCCATCCCTCGCATCAGGTTTTCCAGAAAAGTGCCACCCGGCGGGACGGTCAACTCGGCCTCGCTCCGGAAAGCGCCAACCAGCACTCTGTTGCGGATGCATCCCGAATCCCGCAGCGCGTCCAGAACCCGGTCTGCCATTCTCCGGCCTGCCACAGGAGCTTCAGCGCGCCAGGTGACATTGTATCTCGCTTTCAGCTCATCGTCCGCCGGGGCCCCGGCCAGCACAACGCAGTCGAGCATCGGCCCGGTCATGTCAGAGCCTCTTCCGGTGTGGAGGATGACACGGCGCTCCAGACGTCGCCGAAGCCGGAGACCGCGCCTTCCGCCGCGTCCCGCGTGGGGAAGATGCCGAACACGGCGCTGCCGCTGCCGCACAGCAACGCGGCTTCCGCTCCCGCCTCCAGCAGCCTTTGCTTCAGACGCGCGATCTCGGGGTGGCGCGAGAAAACCACGGGCTCAAAACTGTTTCCCAGGGATGCCAGCAACGCGTCACGATCGTCTGACCGGAGCGCCCTGACGGTCCTGTCTGCATATCCGGTCGTTCCACACGCGCCGGAGCGGTCCAGCTCCGCATACGCCCACGCCGTGGAGACCCCGATGTCCGGGCGGACGATCAGGAAATGCAGGGGGAGAGATGACGGGATTTCGAGCAGCCGTTCCCCTTTTCCTTCGCCCAGCGCGATCCGGCCGTTCAGAAAGAACGGGACGTCCGAACCCAGCTGTGCGGCCAGGGCAGACAATTCTCCCGCATAGCCGAAAAGCTCCGCCGTGCCCCGCAGCGCCGCCGCGGCGTTCGAAGAGCCGCCGCCCAGCCCGGACTGCAAGGGAATCCGTTTCCGCAGGCGGATCTCCAGTCCCTCACGGGCGCCGCATTCGCGCCGGATCATCTCCGCCGCCCGCACCGCCAGATTGGCGTCTCCGTCCGGGGCCTCTCCCTCCTCCACGATGAGCCGGGTGCCGGACCCATCGCCAGGGGTGATCTCAAGCTCATCGGCCAGGTCTATGCGGCAGAACACGGTGCGGATGTCGTGATACCCGTCGGGGCGAGGATGCCCGACATCCAGGGCGAGGTTGATTTTGGCGGGGGAGACGAGGGACAGAGTCATCGGGCCAGCGGACCTTTACCGCGGGCATTATACACGCCGGATGCGCTGCCCGTCCTGCCGGCAAGAAGCGGATGTTGCCTCATGCCGCTTGAGCGGGAGGTTTACTCCCGCGAAATCAGCACGATCTCCGACACATCCCGCACCAGCACGCGAGGATAAAGGGCGCCGCCGGAGCGGAAGCAGGAGCTGATCCCTGTCACCGCAACGTATGCTCCCGGCTTGACGAACGACGGCAGAGCATCGGGGGATTCCACCCGGATCCCGGTCTGGCCGCCAGAGCTTATTCTCCCCGCGCCGTCATCAAGCAAAAAAGTGTTCCGGAGCACTTGCCGTACCCGCCCTGCCGTGCGGACCAGCAGACCGACATTGTTAGTCCCGGTCCCGCCTTGCACGCCGCTCTGGCCTGGAGTGTCCCCGCCCCCTATGCAGCGGTTGCTCATAGTCAGGGGTTTCAGCAAAGTGCCTGCTGAGAAGCTCTGAGACAACGGTTCAATGTAGCGCTCCCCGTCTGCGTTCACGCGGAGCCGGCCGGTCACCGCAGCGGCCAGCCCCACGCCGGGTGGGGGCGATGGCGTTTCCACTCGGATCCCACAGGCCCGGTCCGGGCTCTCAATATAGAATGCGCTCTCCAGGGCAGCCGTGGTGATCATCCCGCCGATATCAACGGGGGTGCCCTCCGGCGCCTGTTTCAGGCCGCCGCTGTCCGTCAGGGCGGGGTACTCATAGGCTCCGATGTCCACCACCCCCGCCGCGATGCGCGGGTTGCCGGGAAGGTCCGTGAGCGGCAGCGAAGGCGCATCGTTCCATCCCGTGTTGATGCAGGGAGAAGCCGGAAGTATGCTGCAACCGACGCCGAACGCGGGGTCCGCAGAGATGTCACCGAGGCCGGGGGAAATGCCCCAGTACTGATACAGCGAGTTGCCGTACACGTCGTTATTCCTGGGCGTTACCAGTCCGCCGTCCCCGTAAATGCCGCCCGAGTTGAACGCGATGATATTGTTGGAAAGCCACGCCCAGCTGTCAGCGCAATCCACGCCGCCCCCGAACACCGTGCCGGTGTTGCCTTTCAGCGTGTTATTCGTAAGCCAGGCGATGCTCTGGTGCAGATGGACGCCGGGACCATAGGGGGCGGTGTTGCCTTCAAGGCAACACCCCGCGATCTCCGCCACGGTCTGCCAGCCGCGGATGCCTCCTCCTGCCACGCCGGATGTGTTGTTGTCTATGAGGCAGCGGCGGACCACCGGCCACCCGCCCTCCAGAAACATACCACCTCCGTCCCCCGAGACGGCGGCATTCTGGAAAACGGCGACTTCCTCGATGACGGGCCGGGAGTCGGGACCGGAGCAGTGGATGCCACCCCCGCGGTTGTCCGCGGAGTTGGCCCAGACCCAGCCACCCTTTATCTCCGGCGAGCCGTTGCGGATGTAGATCCCACCGCCTTCTGCGGCGCTATTGTTCCCGACGCGCAGGTCGAGGAGCCGTGGGGATGCATCCGTACAGTGGATTCCGCCTCCTGTTGCCGCCCGTCCGCCCTGGATGATGAATCCCATCAGGAGGGTGGCGGAGTCCGCTCCCGGTTCCACCGTCACCACCGTCCCACCGTTGCCGCCGTCCAGCGCCGCCATCGGCGATGTCCGCACAGCCACTCCGCGCTTCAGGGTTATGCGTTCCTGGTAGGTCCCGCCCAGGACGAAGACATAGTCCCCGAAGATGCACCTGCCCAGAGCCGCGCTCAGCGTCCTGAGGGCGTGAGCGGGATCCAGGCCGCTGTTCGAGTCGCTGCCTGTCATGGCGACATAGTAGGTGCGGCCCGGCCAGTATTCATCCGCGCCGATGTCCACCACGCCGTTCTTTCGCCCCTGCCCGTCCAGGTCCACCGGGGGAAGATACGGGGCCGCGTTCGCGCCGGCATTGATGCACGGGGAAGAATCGCGCAGATGGAAGTCACCGTACAGAGGGGCGCCAAGCAGCGGGTCCAGGCCGATGTCTCCCGCGCCGGGCGATAGTCCCTGATAATCCTGGCCTAGATTGTCCCAGACGTTGTTGTTGTAGAGCTCGGGCAGCGCCCCGCCGGAGGCGAAGAGCCCGGAGGAGTTTCGCACAATCAGATTGTTGTAGAGGCGCGGGGCCGCCCCCTGAATGGCCACCGCTCCCCCGTCCGCTGCCGTGTTGCCGAAGATGGTGTTGTTGGTCAGCACCGCGTCCGAGCCCCACAGACGCACCGCTCCACCTCTGGATTGAGCGGAACATTTCTCGAAGATGCATCCGGTGATCTTCGGGCCGCCGCCATCCGCGAAAACGGCTCCTCCGTCAATGTTTTGCGCCTGACAGGCCGTGAAATGGCATCGCTCGATGACGGGGTAGCAATAGTCCTTTGCGTGAATCGCGCCTCCTCGATTGACTGCGATGTTGCTGTCGAACTTACAGCTCCGGATCGTTGGGGAGGCGGCCTGAAGGTAGATGGCGCCTCCCTCCGCCCCCCGGTTCTGGACGAATGTGCAGTTGATGATGGTCGGATCCCCCAGGGTGCAGTAGAGTGCCCCTCCGTAAGCCGTGTCGCCGCGGGTAATCGTGAATCCGTCCAGCCGGGTGAACTGTGAGGCGTCCGGCAGGATGGTGACGGCAGCTCCATTGCTCTGAGCGTCTACTGTGGACTGGTTGGCATCCGGCGCCGGACGGGGAAACAAAGGACGCTGCGAAAGCAGGGTCTCCGTGCCCGCAAAGCCACCGAAAAGCGAGATGCCCGGCTTGATGCTGATGCGTTCATTGTAGTGGATACCACCGCTGTCGCGAGCCACCCAGATCCGGTCAGGCGGCGCCGCTGCGTTGATCGCCGCCTGAATAGTCCGTTTCGCCGACGCCCAGGAGTCTCCACTGTTCGCGTCGCTTGCTGACGGCGACTGGCTGACGTGGATGATGCGGCTCCAGCATTCGTCCGCCCCGATATCCACCGCCGGCCCCTCCACGCGAGGCTGCCCGTCCAGGTCGTAAGCCGGCAGGCCGATGGGGTCGTCGTAGCCCGCGTTCCGGCAGGGAGACTCGTGAAAGATGCGGTAGTCGCCTTTGCCAGCGTTGAGGAACATCGGATCGGCCGAGATATCACCGGCGCCCGGTCCCAGTCCGCCTCCGTAGTTGTAGGAAGAGTTGCTGTAAAGACAGTTGCTCCGCAGCAGCGGAGCCGACCCGCCATCATTCCAGATGCCGCCGCCGTTGGATGCCACGATATTGTTGCTGATGCGGGACGTGGAGTTGAGCAGGCGGATGGCGGCATTCTCGTTTCCCACGATGGTGTTGTTCAGGATGCCGGGCGATGAGTTCCAGCAATGGATGGCCGAGACGCCGCCGTACAGGTTGGTGTTTCCGGCGACCAGATTGTTCTGGATGACAGGACTGCTGTGATCCAGCCAGATGGCGCTTCCTCCCACC
>JBBFLP010000123.1:7698-9595 GCA_037478975.1 Armatimonadota bacterium | reverse complement strand
ATACGCCTCCGGTCTGCACAACTCCAGTTGCGCCAGTCCTGCCGCCGTCGCCAGAGGATTTCCGCTGAGCGTTCCCGCCTGGTACACCGGACCCTCCGGCGCCACCTGCCGCATAATGTCCGCACGTCCGCCGTAAGCCGCAAGCGGAAGACCGCCTCCCAGCACCTTCCCGAGCGCCGTCAGGTCCGGACGGATGCCGAACAGCTCCTGCGCGCCGCCGGGCGCAAGGCGGAACCCGGTCATCACTTCATCGAAGATCAGGAGCGCGCCGGTTTCCAGGGTCTTCTCCCGGAGCATTTCCAGAAATCCTGCTTCTGGCGGGACGCAACCCATATTTCCTGCCACGGGCTCTACGATGACGCAGGCGAGGTCCTCTCCTAGAGAATCGCACACCTGCCGGAACGCCCAGGCGTCGTTGTAGGGCAGGCATATTGTGTCGGCCACTGTGCCGGGCGGCACTCCGGCGCTGTCGGGCGTGCCGAAGGTCGCCGCGCCCGACCCGGCCCGGGCCAGAAGCGCGTCCACGTGGCCGTGATAACATCCTTCGAACTTCACCACCTTCGCACGTCCCGTGAAACCGCGCGCCAGACGGATGGCGCTCATCGTCGCTTCCGTGCCGGAGTTCACCAGGCGCACCATCTCCACGGAGGGGACCATCCGGGCGATCCTCCGTGCCAGCTCCACCTCGGGGGCCGTGGGGGCGCCGAAGCTCAGGCCGTCCGCTGCAGCCTCTTGAACGGCGCGCACCACCTCTGGCCGGGCGTGCCCGAACAACATCGGCCCCCAGGAACCGACGTAGTCAATGAACTCGTTGCCGTCGGCGTCCATAAGGCGGCAGCCTTCTGCCCGGACGATGAACGGTGGGGTCCCCTCCACCGCACGGAACGCCCGCACGGGGCTGTTCACCCCTCCCGGCAGCAATTCTTCAGCCTGATTCAGCAGTTCAAGGGATCGCGTGAACTCCATAAACTGTTCCTCCCGCCGGAGCTTGGGGCCATTCGCAACGTAACGGTGCAGAAAAGGGCTGACCGCCTGCCCGGCGTCCAGCCCCAATCATAGCGTCCCCGGCCTGTGAACACAACCGGGACAGCCTATTCCTCGGTCACCAGCACTTTCCGGCAAACCTCATCCAGCGTGGTCACGCCTTCCACCACTTTGCGGAATCCGTCCTGGCGCATGGTGCTCATCCCTTCGGCGACAGCCTGGGCCCGGATCACGTCCGCGGACTCGCACCTCACCGCCATCCTGCGGATCTCGCGGGAGACCGGCAACACTTCGGACACCAGAGTGCGGCCCTTGAAGCCCGTGTTGGCGCACGTCTTGCACCCGCGGCCGCGCGCCAGGCGCAATCCCGCTGCGTTTACGCCATTAGCTGCCAGCAGGGCTATCTCTTCAGGCCCCGGCTCATACTGCTCGCGGCAGGCGGGGCAGATGGTGCGCACCAGCCTTTGAGCCAGCACCGCGCTGAGAGAGGACGCGATCAGGAACGGCTCCACGCCCATATCCGTAAGACGCGCGAACGCCCCGGCGGCATCGTTGCAGTGCAGCGTGCTGAAAACCAGATGCCCGGTCATACTGGCGCGGAAGGCGATGTCGGCGGTCTCCTGGTCCCGGATCTCACCCACCAGGATGACGTCCGGATCCTGACGCAGAATGGCACGCAGCTGGGTGGCGAAGGTCAACCCGGCCTTCACGTTGACTGCGGACTGGCTCACGCCCTCCAGCTCGTACTCGATGGGATCTTCCACCGTTATGATGTTGATCTCCGGGTTGCGCACCTCGCTGAGGCAGGAGTACAGCGTGGTGGTCTTGCCGCTGCCGGTCGGCCCCGTGACCAGGACAATGCCGTAGGGTTTGCGGATGATCTCGCGGATGGCCTCCAGCCCCTGATCAGAGA
>JBBFLP010000123.1:0-7598 GCA_037478975.1 Armatimonadota bacterium | reverse complement strand
ATGCCGTAGGGTTTGCGGATGATCTCGCGGATGGCCTCCAGCCCCTGATCAGAGAATCCGAGCTGCTCCAGCTTCAGAGCGTTGACGCTCTTGTCCAGCAGCCGCATCACGACGCGCTCGCCGTAGTGTGTCGGCAGGGTGGAGAGGCGGATGTCCACGGTGCGCCGCGCTACGCGGATTGTGATGCGCCCGTCCTGAGGAACCCGCTTCTCCGCGATGTCCAGGTCTCCCATGATCTTCAAACGGGAGATGATGGCCGCCTGGATGGGTCTTGGCAGCAGTTTGACGTCCCGCAACGCTCCATCCACCCGGAAACGCACCAGGCACCCGTTTGAGCGCGGCTCGACGTGGATGTCGCTTGCGCCCAGGTTCACGGCATCCCGCAGGATGTGGTTCACCGTCCGGACGATGGGCGCCTGCTCGCTCATCCGCCGCGTCTCGGCGAGGTCCCCGTCCTCGTCGTCACCGGACTCTGCCACCTCCAGATCGGTGACAGAGTCCATGGCCTCTTCCAGGACCTCCGCGAGCTCCGCGCTCTGGCCCCCGCCCCAGGTGGAGTCTATGAGGGCGGTGATGGCCTGCTCACCGGCTACTACCGGCTTTACGTTGCGGCGCGTGACCCGCTGGACCAGATCCACGGCCTCCACGTCCAGCGGATCGAACATCGCGATGACCAGGCAGTCGTCGCGGGCGCTGACGGGCACAAGCTGATACTGCCGCGCGATAGCTTCGGGCACCAGGCGGGCGACCTCCGGGTCCACCTGCTCCGGCACAAGATGCACATGGGGGATATCCAGCTGCAGGGCACGCGCCTCGACGATGTCCTCCTCCTGAACAAGACCCGCCTGCACCAGCACATCTCCGAGCCGCTGGCCGGTACGGTGCTGCGTCTCCAGGGCCTCCTCGATCTCTTTTTCCGAGACCAGCCCCGCAGCCAGAAGTATGCCTCCCAGTCTGTTGCGGTAAAAGGTGTCCGCTGAGACCATCGCGCTACCCCTCCGCCACCATTCCCAGCAGGCCGCTCACGCCCCAGAGCGGCAGCATCTCGTCCGCGAGTCCTGCCTGCAGCACGCTGCGGGGAGCGTCCCAGATGAGGGATGTGGATTCATCCTGCACGCTCACCCTGCCTCCCGCGTTCTTCACGAACCGGGCCGCCTCAACAATGTCGTTCGATGCCATCCCGGCAAGCACCACCAGCCAGATGCCGCTGCCGAACACTGTGACCGCCGAGGAGCACGCGCTGCGCAGACGGGAGCCTGCCTCTGCGGGCTCCTGGATCTCGACGGCCTCTATCCGGACGGCACCGCCCGGTGTGGCCTCGCTCCACCGGGCCGTATATTGCGCGGGAACGATGCAGGGCGATTGCGTGGTATGGGCCTGGGCTCCCGTTAGCTCCGTGATGGAAAGGCCGCACTCCACCGAGAGGCGGTCACACAGGAGCCGCGAGAATCCTCTGCGCACATCGGGGAATGCTGCGATTGCTGTTGAGGAGCCGTTTCGTACACTGGAGAGCACCGCTCCCAGAACCTGATCCGCACCCACTCCACAGGAGAGTATGGCCAGCGAGTGGGGGCGAGGAATACTGGTGACAGAACCGGATGCTTCCGGAGCCGTCATCCCGGGGCCGCCGGGTCTGAAGTCGCCATCCATCGGGCGTGTTATCTCCTTATCCCTTCCTTTCCCGTCTTCCATCCACCTCAGCGGCTGGCGGCGGGAACTGCCAGGCGCTTATTGAAAGGCCGGATGGACCGGCCGTCGGACTCGAACTCGATCTCCCCCTCCAGGCCGGTGCACAGCACCGTGGCCCCTGCGGAGCGCAACCTCTCCACCGTCCGGGCCGAGGGGTGGCCGTAACTGTTGCCCTTCCCGGCTACGATGACCGCCCAGTCAGGCTGCACCCTCGACAGGAACGGCGTGCTGGCGGCGTCGGCGGATCCCTGATGACCCACCTTCAACACGTCCGCCCGCAGATCCGGCGAGCGCCGCAAAAGCGCGAATTCCCCCTCCTGCTGCAGGTCGCCGGTCAGCAGGATCCGCACCGCGCCGTGCCGGACCATCAGTACCACCGAATTGTTGTTCGCATCCGACTCCGTGCCGGTCAGGTGACGGCGCTCCGGCCATAGCACCGAGAGGGAAAGACTGTGTCCCACCCGGATGGTCTGTCCGGCCACGGCGCGCCTGCGGGGGATGCCCTCCTGCCGCACTGTTTGCATCAGCTTTGCCTGAAGGGCCGACTCCGATGGAAAGCCTGAGTCCATCAACAGCCCGACGGGCATCCGTTCCGCCAGATACGGAAATCCGCCGGTATGATCCGCGTGCGGATGGGTCAGGACGACCAGGTCCAACCTCTCGATGCCACGCCGCCGCAGCTCCCGGAGGATGGCCGGCCCGCTGTCGGTCTCTCCGCAGTCCACCAGAACGGCGGCATCCGCGGTCTGCAGGATGATGGCCTCGGCCTGTCCCAGATCCGGGAGGAGCATCCTCAGACGGCCCTCCGGCACCTCCGGCCGGGAGCATCCCGCGCACAGAAGGAGCGCCGTTGCTATTGCGATTATTGGCATCAGGCAGGCGGGGCTAGAGCGCCTCGCCGGGCCCGATATCCCATCTTTCCAGAGAATGCGCATAAGCTGCCCGATTCTAGCAGCAGCAGGGCCGCCGGCGCCAGAGACAACCGCCGCTTTTTGCGGGTTGCACGGGACGCGCTGCCGTGAAGCCGTCCTGCGGCAACTTGCGTCAAAATGATGCGTCCGGCGGGAGCCGGGGAAAGCCGGAGAGGACTATGCTGCAGAAAAGGATCATCCCCTGTCTGGACGTGGACAAGGGGCGCGTTGTGAAGGGCGTCAACTTCGTGGATATCCGAGACGCCGGAGATCCGGTGGAGTTGGCCGCCTTCTACGATGCCGAGGGGGCGGACGAGCTGACCTTCCTGGATATCACCGCAAGCCACGAGGGGCGGGACACCATTGTGGATGTCGCCGCCCGGACCGCGGAGAAGGTCTTCATTCCCTTCACGGTGGGCGGAGGGATCCGCTCGACCGACGATTTCCGCAGGATCCTGAAGACTGGCGCCGACAAGGTCAGCGTCAATACGGCGGCGGTGGAGCGGCCGGAACTGATCAGCGAGGGAGCCGAAATGTTCGGATCCCAGTGTGTGGTTCTGGCCATTGACGCGCGAAGGCGGCCGGGCGGCGGATGGGAGGTCTACACACACGGCGGCCGCAGGCCCACCGGCCTGGACGCCGTGGAATGGGCCGTCCGCGGGCAGGAGTTGGGAGCGGGTGAGATCCTCCTGACCAGCATGGACGGGGACGGCACTCTGGCGGGCTATGACATCGGCCTGACCCGCGCCGTGGCGGAGGCTGTGAGCATCCCCGTCATCGCCTCGGGAGGAGCCGGTACGCTGGAGCACATATATGAAGCTCTGACTGAAGGGAAGGCGGAGGCCGCGCTGGTGGCCTCGATCGTTCACTTCCGCACGTTCACCATCCGGCAGATCAAGGAGTATCTGCACGAGCGCGGCGTGCCGGTCAGAATGGTCTAGGCGGCAATGGCATTCCGGCTGATTCGCGGGCTGCGGCAGGACGAGGGGATCGTCACCGATGCGGTGCTGGTCCGGGACGCGGAGCCGGCGTCCCGGCAGGGTGTTTTGAACGAGCTCTCCGTGTTCTTCCCCGCCCATAACGAAGAGGAGAACATCGCTCCGCTGGTCCGCAGCGCATTGGAGGTCCTGCCCGCCTTCGCGCGCCGTTTCGAGATCATCGTGGTGGACGATGGCAGCAGTGACGGCACCCGGCAGGAGGCCGAAAGGCTAGCCCGGCGGCATGGTGAGGTCCGCTGCGTCTCCCACCCTCACAACCGGGGATACGGGGGCGCACTGAAGACCGGCCTGCGCGAAGCGCGCTGCGAGTGGGTGTTCTTCACAGACGCCGACCGGCAGTTCGACCTCTCGGAGCTCGGTCTCCTGGTTGCCGAGGCCTTGAAGGGAGCCGACGTGGTCATCGGCTACCGCCGCAGAAGGCGGGATCCGGCGCACCGCTCGATCAACGCCGCGCTTTACCGCACTATGATCCGCCTGCTCTTCGGGCTGAAGGTCCGGGACATAGACTGCGCCTTCAAACTGCTGCGCGCGGGCCTGGTCCGGGACTTGCCCCTCAAGAGTGAAGGAGCCCTTATCAGCGCCGAGCTGCTGATCCGGCTCAGGAAACGGGGAGCGCGCATCAAGGAAGTGCCCGTCACACACTATCCCCGGGTTGCCGGAAAGCAATCGGGGGCATCGCTTCGAGTTATCCTGCGGATGTTCCGCGAACTGTTCAGTCTGGCGCGCGAGCTGCGGGCGGAAGAACGCGCGCCGCTTCCCCGGCCCTGACCGTTTCCAGCTCGCATATCACCATCCGGTGGTCCGAATGCCCTGTCTTCTTCGCGCGCACGGAGATCGCCCGGAACTGGGGGCT
This sequence comes from Armatimonadota bacterium, assembly GCA_037478975.1. Lineage (GTDB taxonomy): Bacteria > Armatimonadota > UBA5829 > DSUL01 > DSUL01 > CALCJH01. The sequence goes on along the minus strand of JBBFLP010000123.1, from coordinate 3,147 downwards.
GATCCAGACCTGGTCAATGCGCAATACGGGGAAGCTGTTCAGAAAAGTGTTTCCCCATCCCCTTCCTCCCTCACGGAACGCATCCCTCAGCCGCGGACGAAGCCGGCGGAAGATGCCATCCCCCTGCGGAACGTTGAAGTCTCCGCCCAGAATCACCGGAACGTCCGGAGGCACCGTGTTGAGATAGGCCGCGACAGCCGCCATCTCAGCGTCGCGGGCGCGGCGGTTGCGGGAATGCTCCAGCCAGCAGGCAGGATTCCAGTAATCCAACCGGGTCACCGCCGGAGTCAACCGGAGCGACACGAGTTCTACTTCCGGCCCGGCCTCCAGGCGCACCCGAGCGCGGGTCATGATGCCTTTGACCGCAGAGGGCTGCTTCGCATCCACCAGCTTGCCCCGGGCCAGGATGGCATTGCCGAACTCTCCCACCCGGACGATGCTCCTCCCGAAGAGCAGCCTCGAAACCTCCTCCAGCCCGTGAGGGCCGGGAGACTCCTGATAAAGCACCACATCAGGGTTGGTGAGCAGTGCCTCCGCGGCGGCATCATGATTGGCGGCTGCGCAGTTCAGAGACACCACGCGCACCGGATTCTCCGCGCGGGTGGCGGACAGCAGGCTCCGGGCGAGGCTGCGGGGCTCCTCCGCAAATGCCAGAAGATACACCATCCAGAGGGCAAGCAGGGTAAGCGGAGCGCGGCCGGGCAAGCGCCAGACAATGGCCACCAATGCCAGCCCGATCAGCCACCAGAACCATACGGGCAGCACAGTTATGGCTGCCAGCCCGAACGGCCGCCAAGCGAATGCGAAGGAGCACAACGCCAGCAGAGCCGCAGAGATGTAACAGACCCAGACGGCAGCGGACTTGCTCCGTCCTTCCTTCACGCCAACCCGGGCCAGGGTTCCGTGCCTCCGTGACTTCATCTCACCTCCAGCACTGCTCCATCGGCTGTCACGAAGATGCGATCTCCCGCGCACGGATGCACCAGCGCCGCACCGGTGAGCGACCCGAAGGACGGCAGAATCGCCCCGGCTGGCCCGATGAGGAAGCACGGCAGTCTCTCCCTCAGCCGCGCCGGCCCGCGCAGCAGGACGGCCGGATGCACGTGCCCGGCGATCCAGTAGCCATCATCGCCATTCTCGTCCGGCGTGTGGCGGAAACGGAATGGACTGAGCGCGAATGGCTCGTCCATACACTGAATGCGCCAGTCTGCAGGAGGATCACCGGCCCGGGAGTCGTGGTTTCCACGGACCAGGATTATCTCCAGCTTGCGATGGCGTTCCCTCCATCGCGATACGGCCTTCAGCGTGCGGACGGCGCGACCTTCGCGGGCGTGCAACAGATCCCCCAGCACAATCAGCCTTCTGGCGCCCGTAGCGTCCAGCATCGCGGACAGGCGGTCCAGGTCTTCACTCGTACTCCCGCCGGGCAGGGGCATTCGCGCGGCGCGCAGCGCCGCCGCTTTTCCCAGATGGGGATCGGCGATGACCAGCGCATCCTGCTCCGGCCACCAGAGCGCCTTGCCGGGCAACAGGAGAAGCTCCTGTCCGCGCATACCGAGAGCAAATGCGCCTCTCACGCCGCCTTCCTTCTCCGCCGCGAGGCGGAAAACTGCACTTGCATCCTCCGGATGCGCTCCTCCAGCTTCTCGGACGACATCTTCTCGCGAAGACGTTCCACCATCAGGGGGAAACCCAGGGGGGAAGGGCGGTCCAGATCCAGCACCGTCACGGTTGAGCGCTCCATCCACTCCAGCGCCCGCCGCATACGTTCACGCTCCAGCTGACGGTCCAGCACCTCCTCCCTCGCCTGCCGCAGGAGCAGATTGTCCGGGTCGTAGCGTGCGAAGACGTCGTAGAGCAGCCCGCTGGACGCCTGGAGCTGCTTCAGTTTCTTCGGACTCCCGGGATATCCCTGGAACACCAGCCCCGCCACCCGTGCGATCTCCCGGAACTGCCTCCGCGCCATCTCCACACAGTTCAGGCTGGCGGCGATATCCTCATCCAGCCGCTCCGGCGACAGCAAGCCTTCCTGCAGCGCCCGGTCCAGCGGAGTCTCAGAGGCGGAAAGCATCTCAATGCCGTAATCGTTGACCGCGAGCGTAAATGTGACAGACTGGAGGCGGGAGATCCGGTAGGCCAGCAGGGCCGCAAGTCCTTCGTGCGCCAGGCGCCCCTCGAACGGATACAGAAAGAGGTGATGCCCCTCGCGCGTGCGCAGCCGCTCGATCAGCAACTCACCGGAGCCCGGGATCTTCGAGACACTTTTCTGAAGCTCCAGAACGGGCCGGACCGCCTCCATCTCCGGACCCTCGTACAGACCATCCCTCGCCTGCTCCAGCCTTCTGCGGACCGCGCGGGCCAGCTCGGAGGACAAAGGCATCCGCCCTCCCATCCAGCGGGGGATTGCGGTCGCGGTCCCTCCCGTGCGACGCACGAGTGCCTCTCCATCCCGCACCCGCACCAGCTCCAGCAAACGCCCGGCGAAGACGAAACGGTCACCGGGACGCATGCGCGAAACGAAGGACTCCTCCACGCTGCCGAGCCTTCCGCCTCCCACATAACGGACCACCAGTTCGGCGTCGCTGACGATCGTCCCGACCGAGAGCCGGTGCATCTTCGCGATGCGCCGGTCCGTCACGGTGAAGAACCCGTCCGTCTCCTCCAGCCGCCGGTATTCCGGGTACTGGCGCAGGGCTTTTCCTCCGCGGGCGACGAAGTCCAGCGTCCACTCCCAGCCCTCACGGGGCAGGTCACGATAGGCGCGGGTGGAGCGCACCTCGCGATACATCTCCTCCGCGTGAAAACCTCCGCCGAGAGCCGCTGTGACCAGATGTTGCGCCAGCACGTCCAGAGGACGCCGGAGAGGCCGGCGGGGCTCTATGGCTCCCTCGATGACGGCGTCCCGCGCGGCCGCCGTCTCCACCAGCTCAAAGGCGTGGGTGGGGACGCAGGTGATACGGCTCGACCGGGCCGGGTCGTGCCCGCTTCGTCCGGCGCGTTGCAGCAGCCGCGCCACTCCCCGCGGTGACCCGATCTGCAGCACCCGCTCCACAGGGGAGAAGTCCACTCCCAGGTCCAGGCTGGAAGTGCAGACCACGCACTTCAGCCGGCCTTCTTTCAAACCCCTTTCCACTTCCTCGCGGCCGG
>JBBFLP010000122.1:0-9611 GCA_037478975.1 Armatimonadota bacterium | reverse complement strand
TTGTATCCCGTTTCCCGGCCACCTGTCCCGGAAGGACTTCTTTCCGCAAGGGACGGCGTGCTTTGCCAGGCTAGCAGCCCGATCTCATCCTTTCCCACCGCGGTCACGTGGCGGGGCGTCAGCCGCGCATATCGAGACCACCTATGCCGGTCCCCGTGGTTTCGACTCGGCCGCCTTCGGCCAACGGCCCGATCACCGTAGATGTCACCCTGTTCGTGGGGACGGGCAACGGATTGTAGGAGGGTGGCTTCCCTTCACAGGCTTTTGGCCGAGGAGACTTTACTCCAAACTCTGAACCCGAGCCCCCGGTCCTGACTACTCCAGCGTCTTGCTCCACTTCACGTGCCCGTCCGCGAAGACGATGACGTAGCCTTCGGGTGGCGTGGGGATGTAGCCCAGGCGCGTTTCAGCCGGGTTCTGGATGTCGGTCAGACGCTCGGCGGGTGCGAGGTAGACGAAGCTGTCCAGTATTTTCCCGGAGTCCGGCAGATACGGCTTGATCGCGTCGGCAAACTCGGACGCAGAGGGAAGACGTTGCTCATTGTCCGTAGCATACATAATGATGGCCAGGGCCGCTTGCTTCCCGTTGCTCGTAATCACTGCAATGCGGGTGGCCTGCCGGGTGCGAAGGAAGACTTCGCCCGGCATGCGCGCGATCTCCCGTACGAACGCGGCGCCCTGGGTGACATAGGCGACGCAATCCAGCATGGGGGATAGCTCGGCCTGCTCCGCATCCAGCGCAACGACGACGTAAGGGCGTTCGCCTCGCGCAGGGTTTGACGCCGTCACCAGGGCTGGTCTGGCTTTGATAGGCGGCGATCCTTTCGGACCGGCAAGCTCTGCCTCGCCCAGCGAAAGGGAGAGGCCGGGCATCGTGACCGGTTGGCGCTCGTAGAGTGCAGGCTTCTCGACGCGGCTGATCTCGGCGGTGGACGGATCCAGACGGTAAAACACCGGTCCGGCGCTGCCCTCCCGGGGGGGCGTTATCAGGACCGGAGTCTTCCCTGTTGCATCCCAGTTTACTGCGACATTCATGGTCCCGTCGGGGAGAAATACCACCTTGCCGAGGTCCGCTTTCGGAGTGAGGATGTGAAGGAACGCTTTGTCGCCTTCCTTCGTCGGAAGAGGGCCCAGCAGCACGGCCAGCGGCGCAGCCGGCGAGACGTTGAGAAGCCGCGGATGAAACTGCGGTAGGTCTGTCAGCACGGTGGCTTTTCCAGTTGCCGCGTTGATGTGCAACAGCTGATAGACTAGGGCCATCGTCTCAGTAGCGTCCTCTGGCGCGGGTCCGCTCCAAACGCTGGATCACCACCAGAGCCACCGGAGAGCCGGGAAGCCATTCGCATTCTTCAACCTGCACGGGCCTGACAGGGTCGCTCCACACCGTCCGGGAAACAGCTTTCTCGCGATCCCAGATCTGGATCAGCGTCTGTTCCTGCCGCTCGGGTGCGGGGGCATTATCCTCAAGTATCTGTCTCAGCGTCTCCCGTGTGAAGCGCTGTTGCCAGCAGACGGTCAGCAGGAAACGCCCGTCCGGCGAGAATTTCAGGAGGGTGACCTGAGGAGGAGCCGCCAGCACGGGAGGCAGAAGCCCGATCGCCTCGGTCTCAGTGAGGATGAAGCTGTCTTCGGCGGAGGAGGATTGGGCGAGGCCCACGCTTGCCGTCAGACAGAGCAGGATTCCTCCGGCGACACTGGCACGAAACGCTCTCATCCTGTTTCCCTCCTTTTCTTCCCTCCACACTCCGGCTGGCGCGACGAGAGACTTTCGCAGATGCACACCTGCGCCACAGGTGGGGGTGATTCGCCCAAAAAGCACGCGACCCTTATTGGTCTTTGGCCGTTGTGTCAGACTGCGTCGCGCTCTAGCCAGTTCCCTCCGGCGGGGGCGAATAAGGGAACGGGGCGCACTCGCAAGCGCGCCCCGTTGCACCTTTCCTCACTTCGTGGAGTTGCTCAGGAGGTGGCTTTTACACGCTCTTCTTGAGACATCTGCGCGAGCGTCTTGACCTCTTCGATGCTCAACGAGAGCCCCTCGGCCACCCGCGTGCCATACTCCGGGTCCGCCTTGTAGAACAGCGCTGTCTGCCGGAGCTGGAGACGCTTCTGCGCTCCCTTCAAGTGGCCCACAATATTGGAGATGAGGTTGGCTCGGTCCTGGTCGGTCATCACGTTCCGGTAGAGCGCTCCCGCCTGAACGAAGTCATCGTCCGTCAGCGCGTAGGAGTGTCTTCCGGCTTCGCCTTCAACGCCAATCTGCGGCGGGGCCACGGACGGGTCCGGACCCGGCCCGCCGAACGTGTTCGGCCAGTAATTAGGCGCCCCTCCGCCGTTGTCGTCAAAGCGCATCGCTCCATCGCGTTGATAGTTGTGCGCCTTGCAGCCACGCGGCGCGTTTACCGGCAGGAGCTGATAGTTCGGCCCCAGCCGATGCCTGTGCGTGTCCGGGTAGCTGAACAATCGTCCCTGCAGCATCTTGTCGGGCGACGGGCCGATACCCGGCACGAAGTTGCCCGGCGAGAATGCCGACTGCTCCACTTCCGCGAAGTAGTCTTTCGGGTTGCGGTCCAGCACCATCCGTCCCACATCCATCAGGGGGAACTCCGAATGCGGCCACACCTTCGTCACGTCGAAGGGATCGAAGCGGTAGGTCCGGGCTTGCTCAGGGGTCATGATCTGTACTTTCAGCTTCCACGCGGGAAACTCGCCGCGTGCGATAGCCTCGAACAGATCGCGGGTGGCGCAGTCCGGGTCAATACCCCGCATCCGGTCTGCTTCCTCGCCGGTGAAGTTCTGGATTCCCTGCTCGGTCTTGAAGTGCAACTTGACCCACCAGTCCTCCCCCTGCGCGTTGTACCACATGAAGGTGTGGCTGCCGTAGCCGTTCATGTGCCGGTACGTCCGGGGAGTTCCCCGGTCCGAGAACAGTATGGTCACCTGGTGAATGGACTCCGGTGTCAGGGAAAGAAAGTCCCAGAACATATCCGGATCTTTCAGATTGGTGACCGGGTGGCGCTTCTGCGTGTGGATGAAGTCCGGAAACTTCAGAGGATCGCGGATGAAGAACACCGGCGTATTGTTGCCCACGAGGTCGTAGTTGCCCTCTTCCGTGTAGAACTTCACCGCGAAACCGCGCGGATCCCGCTCGGAGTCCGCGGAACCTTTCTCGCCACCCACCGTGGAGAATCGCACGAATACCTCCGTGCGCTTGCCGATCTCTGAGAGGAACGCCGCTCGTGTGTATTTCGTCACGTCGTGCGTCACCTCGAAATAACCGAACGCGCCGGCGCCCTTCGCGTGGACCACACGCTCAGGAATGCGCTCACGGTCGAAATGCGCCAGCTTCTCGATGAGATGGGTGTCCTGAATGAGGACTGGTCCCTTTGGTCCCGCCGTCTGCGAGTCCTGGTCTGCGTCCACGGGCATCCCCGTGCTTGTCGTAAGTCGCTTCTCTTCAGGCATCGTCCGGGCTCCTTTCGGCACCGTGCAGCCCTTCATCTGCAGTATCCGGCCCTGCTGCTTCACAGGCCGGACACAGACCACGGAACTCCACATGGGTGAAGCGGACCGTTCCCTCAACGCCCGTGCCGTCCGGGAACTCCAGATGATCCAGGCGGGGAGCGTGTACGTCGCGGGTGAGCCCGCAACGCAGACAGACGAAGTGATGATGGGGGACGGTGTTTCCGTCGAAACGCGTCTTCTCTTCGCGCGGCCGCAGTGTGCCCACCAGCCCCAGATCCTGAAACAGGGACAGGGTGCGGTAGACCGTATCCAGAGACACCGTGGGCATCCGCCTCCGGATGGCGCGGAAAAGGGTCTCGATATCCGGGTGGTCCGCCCGGGTGGCGACCTCGCGGTAGATCTCCAGGCGCTGGTGGGTAACCTTGATGCCCGCCCGCCGGAGCGCCTCCGCGAAGCGCTCCATCAGCTCTTCGATGTTGTCATGCGTCCCGCTCATATCGGCTCCGTAGTTTATCGGACTTTATACGAAATAGGAATGAATCCGCAAGTGGTATGAACGGGACTTATTCCTGCGCTTCGTTCCTCTTCGGGCTATGAACTGCAATCCGGGTAAGGCGCAGCTCGCCCTGCGAAAAAATTCGCCAAAAACAGGTATTTCCCCGCTTGCACAAATAACATGCTGTAGCTTACCATTACTATTAGCATTAGTTGCGCGGCTCGCGCGGGAGATTCTCGTGCCAGTGCAAGCCGGGTAGCGATGCCGCCGTGTGAGAAAGCAGAGCAGCAGCAAAAGAAGGGAGAAATCTCATGCAACGGGTGATCTGGCTGCGCTTCGCGGCAGGGGCGCTCGTCCTTATGGCAGCAACCGCCGCGCAGGCGCAGATCGGGACATACCTTTTCAACTCCAACAACCAGGGTTGGGAGCAGGCCTGGATCGGCTACAACGCCCTAACCTATGAGACAGCGTATCCGAACGCTCCCGCGGACTGGACCGGCTCCTACGGGGTGGGATCCCTGAAGGGTAGCATCTACCAGACCTCCAATGGGAGCAGCTGGGAGAAGAGACCTTTCTATCTTGCTGTGGGTGGCACCGCGCCTGCGGTCAGTCTCGGAGACCTGACCGGCAAGACGCTGCAGGCTTACATCCGCAGCACCGCCAACTGGCGGGGACGTGTCAGTACGGACACCGTCTATGCGCGGTGGGTCATCGCCAGAGACAATGGCGATGGCACCTACAATCAGTGGGTCTCGAAAGCGGCCTACAGCATAGACCTGAACGCACCGGAGTTCGGCACGGGCACGGATGCGGACTGGGTGCTCAAGAGCATCGCTCTGGTGGAGGCCAACTTCTTCAAGTGGCCGATTCAGACCGACGGCACGGGTACCTTTTCCGCGGTGCTCACAAACTATACCGCTTTTGGCCTGTCCATCCTGCCCACAGCTGCTGGAAATGACAACCTGAGCAACTGGAATGGTCAGGCGGGAACGTGGGGATCGGGCAACACACTGCTCCATTTCGGGGCAACGGCGAAGGCTGGAACAGGCAACGCCACGTGGGGTGTGGACGGCTTCGGTGTCCAGCCGATTCCCGAGCCGGCCTTCTTCCAGATGGGAGCCCTGGCGGCTCTGAGCGGACTTGGCCTGCTCCGCGCACGGCGGCGCAACGGCTGAAAGGCAACGTTGATCTGAATCACGGACGCGGTCTCCCGCAACCTTGCGGGAGACCGCACAGGTTTTATGTGGCCTTCAGGACCGGAGCAGTTCGGATGTGGGATTGCCGGAGACCGGCTGCCGGTCAGATCCAGCCGCTTGAGATTCCACTGTTTCCCGGGACGCTGTCTGTAACTTTTTCCGTTGCTCCATTCTAAGGATAAGCCGGCCGCCGCGGCGGCGGGTGAAGTAGTTCCACGCCCATTGCACCAGCACCACCAGCCGGTTCTCGAACTCCACAAGGTACATCACGTGCAGAAAAAGCCACACGAACCACGCCAGTGGGCCGCCAAAGCGCAGCACCGGGGTGTTGACAACAGCACGATGACGCCCGATCACCGCCATCATTCCGCGATCCCTGTAGCGGAACACCGGAAGCACCCGGCCGTCCATCCGCGCCTGGATCAGCCGTGCCGCATAACGGGCCTGCTGGATCGCCACCGGAGCGATGCCGGGAAGCGGCGACTTGAGACCGTGGGCGAAGTGCGCCATATCCCCGATCACAAGGATCTCCGGCCAGCCTGGCACGCTCAGGTCAGGCGCGACGATCAGACGGCCCTGCCGGTCCAGTTCTGCGCCGGTGGCCTCTGCCAGCGCGGAAGCCAGTGGCGATGCCTTGACTCCGGCTGCCCATATGATGGTCTCCGCAGCGATCTCGTGAACGGCTGCTTCACGCCGGAACACCACCCGCCCCGGCTCGATGTGCTCCACAGTAGCGCCGGTGTATACCGTGACTCCCAGCGTACGCAGTGAACGTTCGGCCTCCAGGGACAGGCGTTGAGGAAAGGCCGCCAGCACACGAGAGCCTGCTTCCAGAAGAACGATTCTGGCGTCCCGGGTCCGGATGTTCCGGAAGTCTCCGGGTAGCGTATGGTGCGCCAGTTCCGCAAGTGCGCCTGCAAGCTCCACACCCGTTGGCCCCCCGCCCACGATGGCGAAAGTCATAAACCGCTGGCGTTCGCGCTCATCCTGCGCCCATTCGGCCTGCTCGAACGCCTGAAAGATGCGATCCCGCAGTTCCAGAGCGTCCCATCCGCTCTTCATGCCTGGAGCGGCCTGCGCCCAGTGGCGGTTGCCAAAGTAGCGGTCCACAGCTCCCGCCGCCACGATCAGCGTGTCGTATCCTATGCTGCCGCCGTCCTTGAGCAGAACCCTCCGAGCGTGCGGGTCGAAACCGGTGACCTCCGCCTGCAGGACGCGGGTGTTCTTCTGACAGGAAAGGACACTCCGCAGCGGAGAGGTTATATCCTCCAGTGCCAGTCCTCCCGTGGCCACCTGGTAGAGCAGTGGCTGAAAAAGGTGATGGTTCTCCCTGTCCACCATCGTAATGCGAACGGGTGCCCGCCCGAGCGCAAGCGCGGCATAGAGGCCACCAAACCCACCGCCGATGATGACCACGTGGTGCGATTCCGGCTTTCTATCTCTTATGTTCAAGGCGGATTTCTCCGATGACCCTGTCATAGCCGGGCAGGGGGATTTCCCCGGAAAAAGGAACCGTTCACGGGAACGCAAGCCCTGCCCGGGGCGGGTAAATTGAATCCATCAAGCACAACGCAGATACCCACTAAGGAGGTCCCGAATGAAACTGCTTTCCAGAGACGATCTCCGGGAGATGACCCGTGTAGAGAATGGCCCCTGTGTATCCATCTATATGCCCGCGCACAGGGCCGGGACCGACACCCAGCAAGACCCCATCCGCCTGAAGAACCTTATGCGCCAGGCGGAGAAGCAGCTTCCGGATTTCGGGATCCGGCCAGGCGATACCGCCCGATGGCTGAAGCCGATCCAGTCGCTGGTGGACGACGAGATCTTCTGGCAGCACCAGAGCGACGGGCTGGCGGTTTTCCTGGCGGAGGGATTCTTCAGGTATTACCGTGTGCCCATCTCTTTCGAGGAGATGGTGCACGTCGGATCCTCCTTCTATCTCAAGCCGCTGATGCCTCTGCTCGTGGGCGACGAGCCGTTCTTCCTGCTGGTGCTCAGCCAGAAAGAGGTGCGCTTCTTCCACGGCACGCGCGACAGCATCCGTGAGATCTTCGTGCCCGGTATGCCCACCAGCCTCGCCGAGGCGCTGCAGTGGGATGATCCTGAGAAGCAGCAGCAGTATCGCACCGTGGCTCAGGGCGCCCGCAGGACTGCGATGTATCACGGTCATACGGAAGACGCCGAGGACACCAAAGAGAATCTATCCCGCTTCTTCCATCTGATCAACAAAGCTCTGGAGCCGCTGCTCGCGGGCCAGCACGCTCCTCTGGTGCTGGCCGGCGTAGACTACTACTTCCCGCTGTATGCCGAGGCCAACACCTACCCGCGCCTCCTGCCCGGTGGAATACCAGGCAACCACGACGGCGAACGGCCCGAAGTGCTGCACGCGAAGGCATGGGAGTTCCTGAAGCCGCACGTCGAGCGTTCGCGCCAGGAAGCCGTCGAGCGGTTCCGGGCCCTCAACGGCAACGGACGCTCGTCCGTGGACCTGGCAGATGTGGTGGTGGCCTCCCATTCCGGGCGGGTGGAGACGCTGTTCGCTCCCGTCGGGGTGCAGGTATGGGGACGTTTCGAGCCCGAGTCCGGCGAGGTCCAGTTCAGTGGACAGAAGGGGACGGACGACGAAGACCTGCTCAACCTGGCCACCGTCCAGACCTTCCTGCACGGCGGCACCGTCTATGCCGTCCCGCCGGAGGAAGTCCCGGACAGCGCTCTGGTGGCGGCCATTTACCGCTATTGATTTCTTTTTCACAATCCGCGAAGGATTGAGCGCTCCTTCCGGCTAAGGCATCCTTCTGAGGGTGGGCGGCGGGTATGTGCCGCCCTCCCCGAAGGAGAAACGGCCATGTCAGGAAGGAAAGCTCTTCTGGGGGTGGGCATTGCAGCCCTGGCTGTCGGCGCGGTCTGGCTGCACACCTCCGGGAGGCCGGCTTCGGCGCAGCAGGGCAGTCAGTGCATCGCCTGCCATTCCGAAAAACAGATCGCAATGAGTGCCGTGCGCGACTTCCAGCGCAGCGCTCACGCGAAGATCGGCCTGGACTGCATCATCTGTCACATTCCGGCGGAGAAAGCGCCGGCGTCCATCAAATCCGCCCCCACCACGTGCGAGGACAAACGCGTGCGCAAGTCGGTCGGGTCGGCCAACTGCGCCGTCTGCCATTCTCAGCAGGTCACCCAGTTCCACGCGGGCAAGCACGCCAAAGCCTGGGTAGCTCTGGAGGCGATGCCGGAGACCAGAACCCAGCCAGAGGTGCTGGTTGCCGGGCTGAAGGGTTGCGGAGGCTGTCATCGCATAGGGCTAGACGAGGGCAAGTGCGACTCCTGTCACACGCGCCACGTGTTCAGTGCGGCCGAAGCGCGCAGGATGGAAGCCTGCCAGACCTGCCACATGGGCTTCGACCACCCGCAGGCCGAGATGTACGGCACCAGCAAACACGGCAGCCTGATGACCATCGAACGGGACCGCTGGGACTGGGATATGAAGCTGGCCGATTGGCCACACGGCAAGCCCGCAGATGGCAGGCTGGCGCCGCGCACGCCCACCTGCGCGTTCTGTCATATGCCTGACGGCGACCACGGCGTCCGTACCGCGTGGGGGTTCCTGGCGCTGCGGCTGCCGGAGGACGATCCTGAGTGGATGAAAGACCGCGCAACGCTCCTGCAGGCGCTCGGCGTGCTGGACGACAAGGGACAGCCCACCGGACGGCTGGACGTGGTGGTCGCCGGGGATGTGGCGCGTCTGACCGCTGAGGACTGGCAGAAGGAGCGGAAGCGGATGCTGGACCAGTGCGTCCAGTGCCACTCGCGCAGCTATGCCGAGGCGGAGCTGGCCAAGGGAGACCAGGTCATCCGCGAGGCCGACCGGCTGGTGGCTGAGGCGGTGCGCATCGTCCACGGGTTGTATGCGGACGGCATCATCCAGAGACCGAAGGACGTGCCTCCACACACGGACCTGCTGCGCTTCTACGATCTGCCGACGCCCATTGAGCAGAGGCTTTACGTGATGTTCCTCTCGCACCGGATGCGCGCGTTCCAGGGAGCGTTCCATATGAACCCGGACTACCAGCACTGGTATGGCTGGGCGGAGCTGAAGCGCGATCTGGTTGAGATCCGGGCGATGGCTCAGGAGATGCGCGAGGCGCACCGCCGGAGGACCAATCTGTAGCGGTCAGGCTGGTCCTTTTCGTGAGGGAAAAAGTCCCTCCGGGGCCGGGCGCTTGCTCCCGGCCCCGGAGCTCTTTATTCGTAGCGCAGCGCCTCGATGGGATCGAGCCGGGAAGCTTTGACGGCCGGATACAACCCGAAAAACGTCCCCACCAGGGCCGCGAACACGAACGAAATGACGATCGGCGGCAGCGAGATCAGCATGGGGAAGCCCGGCCCGCCGCTCGACTGTGGGAGCGCCATCCACATCGAGACTCCGATTCCCAGCAGCACGCCCAGCACACCGCCCA
>JBBFLP010000121.1:0-9616 GCA_037478975.1 Armatimonadota bacterium | reverse complement strand
GTGGTGCATCCCGAGATGGCCACCGCCCCGAGCGCCGCTACTGCCGCCATCTGCGCCGGCTGCTCAACGGTGGCATACATCAGCCCGCAGTAGACCGGAAAGACCACCGCCTCCACCGCCGCAAGCAGCGCCAGATTGAACAGCAGTTTCCCCAACCAGACGGCTTCCGGAGACGCCGCCTGCCGCAGCAGCAGCTCCGTTCCCGCGTCAGCCTCCTGCACAAAACCCCGGGCCAGGCCCGTCGCCGCCGCGAAGAAGACCACCACCCACACCAGCGCCGCGTGCTGGCGGGGAGTCAACGCCTCGCCCTTCAGCGTAAAGCTTACCAGCGCCACCGACGCAAGCGCGAACAGCAAAATAGAGCTAAGTGCGTAGCGCGTGCGCAGCTCCCCGCGGAGGTCCTTGCGCAAGACAGCCGCCGCCGCCCGCAGGACCTCCATCACGCCCTGTAGTCGTCCATCGAGACGTGCCGCTCTCCCAGCTCCGCCTCGCGCTCGTCGTTCGTCGCCAGGATGCAGATGCCCCGGCGCGCCTGCGCCTCCACAATCTCCCGCACCAGCCTGCGCCCGTCCTCGTCCAGACAGTGCGACGGCTCGTCCAGCAACAAGACCTCCGGCTGCGCCGCCACTGCCAGCGCCAGCCGGACCCGCTGCGTCATCCCGCTGGAAAAGTCCGCCACCGGCTCGTCCAGCCTGTCATCCAGACCCACCAGCCCTGCCGCGCTCCGGATGCCGGATTCCCCGGCGGACGACCCGCGGGCGTGCAGGAAGAACCGGATGTTCTCGGCGAGCGTCAGATGAGCGTACGGGTTTATCGCAGGGGCGGCAAGAGCCACCCTGCCCCGCAATAGACTGCCGCTCCCCTCCCTGGCGGGTTCCAGCCGCACCGTGCCTTCCGTGGGGCGCAATAGCCCAGCAAGGATGCGCAGCAGCGTGGACTTCCCGGAGCCGTTCGACCCGCGCACTACCAGCACACCGCCCGGCTCCGCCTCCAGACACAGTCCACGGAATACGCGCCGCCACCCGAAGCGCTTGCCCAGATCTGTCGCCTGCAGCCTCAAACGCCCCTCGCCAGCGGCTGCCCCGCCATCCGTCACAGCTCACCTCGACAGCACGCACCGCTCGCCTGTCCCTTATGCCGGCCCTGCCGCCCCCTTCCGGCCGGTCTGTGCGTCCTGTCACAGGGATTATGCGGCTCGGGGAGGACGCCTGTCAACCTAAATGAGAACCATTTGCTGTTGGCTTCTCCTGCTCCGGCTATGCAGGGTACGGTGTGTCGCTGTAGAACACCGGAAGATGAAAAGCGCAGGAAGGAGATGGTGGCCGGAATGGCTTCCAGCAGTTCTCAAGGGCTGAGTTACGCGGGACGGGATTATTCGATCGAGCTGCGGGAGGGGCGCTGGCTCTGCCTGCAGGTGGGAGGACGGCGCTTCGCCGATCTCCGGGTCGCATCGGCGGTGAACGGCCCGGGTGAAGCAGAAGACGTGAGCCGTGAGCTTCGTGGCCCGGTGCTCTCGGAGTGCGCCGGCGGTCTCCGGGCTGTGTGGAGCGCTGCAAGCTCGCTCTGGGATGAAAAGCGCTTCATCCTTGAGTGCCGCCCGGACGGGCTGGCATACCGTGTGGAGGTGAAGGGCAGGGGATCCATCGGAGCCGTCGAGTTCCTCGCCGGGGAAGGCGCGGGCGCACCTTCTTCTCTATACCGTTTCGATCGCATCTTCACACCGGAGGTCTCGCTGTTGGACCGCCGCTATCTTTGCCCCCAGGAGTATGCCTGTGTAGATGCCACCAGTGGCGAGACCGCCCCGTTTCCCGTGCCATCCGGCGAGACGGCTCACTGGATCTTCAGCCCTCCGCCGTTTGCGTTCGCGTGGTCGCGAGGTGGCTCGGGGCCATGGCTCGGGGTGGGCATTGCTCCGCAACCGGGAGAGTACCGCTTCAACCTTTTCCAGCACTGGCCTGTGGCCAACTGCTTCAAGCTGCGTCTGACCTACGACGGGATGACACACGTAGAAGGCGAGTGGCGATCGCCGGATTTGCTTCTCCTGCCTGCTTCCGGCGAGTATGACGCCATCCGCCGCTGCGTATCCTATCTTTACGAAAATGGTCTTGCGGTCCGGCCTGACCGGAGCGGACGGCCCGGGTGGTGGTCGCGGCCGATCTTCTGCGGGTGGGGGCAGCAGAACCTGACCGCCGTCGCGCGCGGAGGCAATGCTGCTCAGTGGGCCCGGCAGGATGTGTACGATGAGTTCCTGCAAATGCTGGACGAGCGCGGCATTGATCCCGGCACGCTGATCATTGATGATAAGTGGCAGAGGTGCTACGGGACTCTGGAGGTGGACACGGAGAAATGGCCGGACCTGCGCGGATGGATCGGGCGCCAGCACGCGCGGGGACGGAGGGTTCTCCTCTGGTTCGGGGCGTGGTCACCGGAGGGCCTGCCCCCGGAGGAGTGCATCCTCCGGGACGGAAACGCTGTAGTGGCCGACCCATCCAATCCCGCTTACGAAGAGCGCTTGCGGCGTGCCATCCGCGTCCTCCTTTCGGATGCGCCGGGCTGCTTCGACGCCGACGGCTTCAAAGTGGACTGGACCAATGGCCTGCCGTTCGGCGAGGGCTTCCGCGTGGCCGGGGACCTCTGGGGCATCGAACTGCTGAAGCGACTTGCCTGGATCATCTATGACGAGGCGAAACGGGTCAAGCCGGATGCCCTCATCATCACCCATATGGCCAACCCGTATTTCGCAGACGTCACCGACATGCTCCGCCTGAACGACATCAGCTATCTTCAGCGCGGGGTCTGCCAGATCATGCGGCACCGTCAGAGGCTGGCTCTCATCGCCTGTCCGGACTGGCTGATAGACTGCGACAACTCCAGCGCTCCCACTCAGGAGGAGTGGCTGGAGTACATGACGATCCAACCGGAGCTAGGGGTGCCGTCGCTTTATTTCCTCACAGGGGTGGACGGTACTGGCGAGCCGATCCCGTTGGAGGACTGGAAGCGCATTCCGGCCGTCTGGCGCGGGCCAGGGTAGCCTCCGGGCTCCTCTCCGCTGATGCTTACGCAACCTCCGCATGAGGGCGCGGCAACGATGCGGCTCAGGTTTCGTGACAAAACCTGCACTCTCGGGTACAATATCTATAGCACCCGCCCAGAAAAAATCACAAGATATTGTGTTCAAACCCCTTGACGGGCCGGCAAGCGGGCGCTACACTTCTCCTGCTGGCGGCGGGCGCGGCGCCGCGGGAGGCCGGTACCCGGCCCTGTCCGGGAGGCGGCGGCAAGGACGCCCGAGAGAAGCGCCTGATTGTGATGAGATCCAGAAACACGGGCCGGCAGATCCGGTGAAGCGCCCCGCCAGCAGCGGCCATCCCTACTTGGTTGCGTGGCCGCGTCACTGAAGCATTGACTTGATGAGCCGGGCTAACGTCAGCCCGGCGCACGGGGCGGCGCGGAGGCGCGGCCCCACGGGAGAGGAAAGACCGAAGGGAAAACAGATCGAATGGAAGCGAATGTCTCCCTGACTGAGGAAATCACCGGTTCGCAGGACGTTCAGAATATGGAAACCCCGGCGCCGGGAAGATCTCAGAAGACCACAGGACTCACCTTCCGCCGCCTGTTCACGCGGGAGGGTGAGGATCCGTTCGACCAGGTGGAGTGGGACATCCGGGATGCCACCATCGCCAACGAGAAGGGCGAGGTGGTCTTCGAGCAGAAGGGCGTGGAGGTTCCGAAGTCCTGGAGCCAGATGGCCACGAACGTGGTCGTCTCCAAGTACTTCCGCGGCACCCTGGGGACGCCCGAGCGCGAATACAGCGTGCGCCAGCTCATTTCCCGGGTGGTGGACACGATGACCGCCTGGGGCGAGAAGGGCGGTTATTTCGCCACGGAGGCCGACCGCGATACCTTCCACGATGAGCTGACCTATCTCCTGCTCCACCAGATGATGTCGTTCAACTCGCCGGTGTGGTTCAACTGCGGCGTGGAGGAGCGGCCTCAGTGCTCGGCGTGCTTCATCAACTCGGTGGAGGACACCATGTCCAGCATCCTGGACCTGGCCAAGACCGAGGGGATGCTGTTCAAGTGGGGCTCAGGCACCGGCACCAATTTCTCCACCATCCGGTCCAGCCGGGAGAGGCTGGCCGGCGGCGGAACGGCAAGCGGTCCCGTCTCTTTCATGCGGGGATACGACTCCTTCGCGGGTGTCATCAAGTCCGGAGGCAAGACGCGCCGCGCGGCCAAGATGGTTATCCTGAATGCCGATCACCCGGACATCATGGAGTTCATCCGGTGCAAGGCGGAGGAGGAGAAGAAGGCCTGGGCGCTCATCGAGGCCGGGTATGACGGCGGTTTCAACGTTCCCGGAGGCGCTTACGACTCCGTCCAGTTCCAGAACGCGAACCACAGCGTCCGTGTGACCGACGAATTTATGGAGAAGGCGCTCAGGGGCGAGAAGTGGCAGACGCGCGCGATTACCACGGGCGAAGTTCTGGGCGAATACAACGCGGCGGACATGCTGCGTGAGATCGCCGAGGCGGCCTGGGTGTGCGGCGATCCGGGGCTGCAGTTCGACACCACCATCAACGCCTGGCAC
This sequence comes from Armatimonadota bacterium, assembly GCA_037478975.1. GTDB lineage: Bacteria > Armatimonadota > UBA5829 > DSUL01 > DSUL01 > CALCJH01. The sequence continues at coordinate 5,025 of JBBFLP010000121.1, read as the reverse complement.
ACCTGCAAGAACACAGCGCGCATCAATGCGTCGAATCCCTGCAGCGAGTATATGTTTCTGGACGATTCCGCATGCAACCTGGCCAGCCTGAACATTATGAAGTTCCGGCTGCCCGACGGAAGCCTGGACCTTGAGAGCTTCCGGCATGCGGTGCAGGTGACTATCACCGCCCAGGAGTTCATCGTCTCCAACGCCAGCTATCCCACGCCGGCCATTGACCGCAACTCGCACGACTTCCGCCCACTGGGCCTTGGATACGCCAACCTGGGCGCATACCTGATGTCCATCGGGTTGCCCTATGACAGCGACGAGGCGCGCGCGCACGCTGCAGCCATCACGGCGGTGATGTGTGGCGAGGCCTATGCCCAGTCCGCGCGCATCGCTTCCAGCCTGGGGCCGTTCCGCTACTTCGAGAAGAACCGCAAGCCCATGCTGGAGGTCATGCGGATGCACCGCGCGGCCGCCGAGCGCATCAGCCCAGAGATCACTCCTCCTGCCCTTCGTGACGCGGCCATCAAAGCGTGGGATGAGGCAGTGGACCTGGGCGAGCGCTTCGGTTACCGTAACGCGCAGGCCACGGTGCTCGCGCCCACCGGGACCATCGGTTTCATGATGGATTGCGACACCACCGGCATCGAGCCGGACATCGCGCTGGTGAAGTACAAGAAGCTGGTGGGCGGCGGGATGCTCAAGATTGTGAATAGCACCGTGCCGATGGCGCTGGAGCGGCTGGGATACACGCCGGAAGAGATACGGGAGATCGTCCAGTACATTGACGCCAACGACACCATCGAGGGCGCGCCGTACCTTAAGGATGAGCATCTGCCCGTCTTCGATTGCGCATTCCGGCCGTTCAACGGAACCCGGAGCATCCATTATATGGGGCACATCCGGATGATGGCGGCCGTGCAGCCGTTCCTGTCCGGAGCCATCTCTAAGACCGTCAACCTGCCGAACGACGCGACGCCGGAGGACATCCGGCAGGCGTACATCGAGGCCTGGCGGATGGGGTTGAAGGCGGTGGCGGTATACCGCGATGGCTCCAAGCGCACCCAGCCGTTGAACACCTCTCTGAACGCCGGCAAGGAGGAGGCCGGGGAGCGCAAGGCCTACCGGCGCCGCCTGCCGGACGAGCGTCAGGCCATCACCCACAAGTTCGATGTGGCCGGCCACGAAGGCTATATCACGGTGGGGATGTATGAGGACGGCCAGCCTGGCGAGATCTTCCTGGTGATGGCCAAGGAGGGCAGCACCATCTCCGGGCTGATGGACTCGTTCGCGACGGCAGTTTCTCTGGCCCTGCAGTACGGCGTCCCTCTAAAGGACATGGTGCACAAGTTCGGGCACATGCGGTTCGAGCCGGCCGGCATGACCGCCAACCCGGAGATCCCCATCGCGAAGTCCATTGTGGATTACATCTTCCGGTGGCTGGGGTCCAAGTTCCTCACTCCTGAGGAAAGGGAGGCCATCGGTGTGCAGCAGCGCCCGGCGCTCTCCAACGGGACGGCAACGGCCAAGCCTCAGGCAGCTACCGTGCGGGAGCAGCCGGGAGGGGTGTTGCAGCAGCAGGACGCTCCGCCCTGCCCGGAGTGCGGGGCCATCATGATGCGCAGCGGGAGCTGCTACCGCTGTGCCAACTGCGGCACACAGAACGGGTGTTCGTAGGGATGCTTCCGGTGTCCCTGCGAAAACAGGAGGGGGCCATGGAAGGCGGGAAGCGCGCCCGCAGTTCCAGCTGACGGACGCGCTCGGTTACCCCTTCTTCTGCAACGGAGAGAGCGGGGAGCGGCATGGATGCCGCTCCCCGTGCCTTTTTACAGGCCTGAACCCGACTCAGGAAAGGAGGATGACAGACGAGCTACCGAAACTCGCTACGACACTGTTATCGGCCGCCGTCTGCCATATCCTCAGGGTTCCGGCGCAAAAACATGCGCCGCTATTCTACCAGCCTTTTGCGGCTTTTGCACGTTTTCCCAGGCGCTGTTGCTGCCGTTCTTGTTTGGAGGGGGAGGCTATTCCCCCGCCAGCTTCCGGATCCCGCCGGTGACAGGCAGGACCAGCCGCCGGTACGTTGCTCCTGCGGTCTGGATGCTGCTGATCCCTGTCACGGCCACCGTATCGCCGGTCTGGAGCGCCCCCGGCGCGCCCTGCACCCGGACCCCGGGGCCCGGTGAGCCGCTTTCCTGAAGACCCGCCCCGTCGTCAATGACGAAGTAGTCCTCCCCGGTCCCGGTCACTCGCCCGTAGACCGTCACGAGCAGGCCAACGTTGTTTGGGCCTACGGCGCCGGGGACTCCCGGAGTGTAGGCGTTCAGCTCCGTGCCGCCCAGTGCCCGGTTGCCCATGACGAGGGACTCCGGCGGAGTTCCCGCGGTAACGGAGGCGATCTCCACCGCTTCCAGCCGCCGCTCTCCACCGGATGTGGCAAGCAGGCCCGTAAGCGTCACCCTGTTGCCCGGGTTGATGTTTGTAGAGCTCTGGACACGAATTCCTGAACTCCTATCAGCCTCCTGGATCCAGAACGCAGATCCAATGCGTGCTGACGCGATCTTCTCGGTCAGACGGACCGCTGTCCCGTCCGGATAGCTCTTGGCCTGCGCAATGGTCAGAGCCTGGCGGGCAGGGCGGATGCCGTCGCTGGTACCCACGGCCGAATCCAGTCCTGCTCCATTCCTCGCGATGACGCTGGCGTAATAGACCTGCCCGAAGGACAGGTTCAGTCCCGTCCTTGTGACCTGGGTGGCCAGTCCGGCATCCGTCCACGGCACGACATCCGCAGCTCCGGGTGAGGTCCCGATGGCATAGCGGTATCCGGCGATGCCGCTCTCGGGGTCGCTGGATGACCAGGAAAATGAGAGCTGAGTGGTGCTGAGCGTGTAGGCGCCCTCGTCCGTGACCACGGGAGTGGCAGGTGGTGTGGTGTCCGGCGGGGCATCCTCGGTCAGGATGCAGTCATCCACTCCGTAGAGATGCCACTGTCCCCCCCGGCCGCGCATCTGGATGAATACCGTTATGGCGCTGGATGCCGCCACTGCGCTGGTCCCGATGGTGGTATAGCGCAGATGGCTGTACATATTCGGTGTCCACTGCACATTGGCGGAATCCGGGTTCGTGCCGCCGTAGGGGTCTATGCCGATCCGGATCTGGTCCAGCCGCCCGCTGTTGTGCCAGACGTCGTATTTCCAGGTGTCGTTCTCCCGCATCCACGAAGTGACCGCGCACGTGAAGTTATAGCGTTTCCCGGGTGTTACACCCGTCACCCGCTGCCACACGTGGGCATCCACATCGCCACCGTTGATGGCTCCCTGCAGGAACCAGTTCCCATGGTAGGGCGGCAGACCCCAGAACCAGCTGCCATCCGCTGCTCCGATGTCCATTCCGGTGTAGCTCCAGCCGGGAACGGGCTTGCGGGGGCTGGCGCCGCTGCCCTCTTCGAAGGAAGGGTTCGCGAGAAGATTCGGCTTCGGACCATCTATCGTGCACGCCACGATATCGCGGCTGACGGCGGGGCGGGCTCCGGCGGCTGTGCTCGAGACCCGCATATGATACATCGTGTTCGGAGCAAGTCCGGTCACGGTCACGACGTGACTGGTCACCTGTGCGCTGTCCGTTACCTGCCCTGTGTAGGGCCCGTGCCACGGAGCGAACTCCACCTTGCTGTTGGATGGCACGTTCGTGGTCCAGCGGATCGTGATGGCGTTGGCAGCGCGATCCGCGCGGGTCACCGTGGGGCCGCTGGTGATCTGCACCCGCGGCATCGTGGCGCTCCCCGGGCTCTCCTCCTCCATAATGGTGCCGGCCAGATCCGTTCCGGCCTGCGCCGCACGGTTCATATAGGCCTGACCGCCGCCGTAGACGTTGTAAGGGTTCGTGTAGACCGTTCCCACGGTCCCTCCGCCCTCGCGGGTGATCTCCAGATAGTAGGCGTTGCCGGGCGTCAGCGGGCATTCGCCCGGCCCCCAGGTCCACATCACCTCCGGATCTCCCCAGCGCATCAGCCGGGAGACCTTGGGCGTTCCGATGACATTGCCCCCCACTGCGTCATAAAGCGTGGCCCGGTAATTGTTGGACGCGTCCGGGATCCATGCGCAGAAGCTGATCAGACTGGTGCCCCGCGCAGTGAACGTCTGGCCCACGGAGTTCGCTCCGGAGATGCTGGTGCCGCCGGAGCGGAGGAACATATTCGTCAGCACCCCGTCGTCGTCGGAGCAGATGGTCAGTCCCAGGTCGCGGTCCGGCGCCCAGAGAACTCCGTCGCGGTATGCTGCCCCCTCCGGAGCCGGGTCCGACATATCCGGGATCGGCTCGTTGACGCACAGCACAGGAGACTGTCCTGCCGGGGCTTTGATCTTCACATAGTAGATCTCGCCCGGGATGGTGGGCACTTCCCCGCCGTTCCAGATGATGCGGGTGTCGCCCAGTCCTCCACCCATGTCAAAGGTACGCGCCGGTCCCACCTGGGGGCCGGTGGGGCCGCCCCGGTGGATGCTGATGGTGCAGCCGCTGATGGAGCTCGCGGCGTTCCTGAGAACCACCATCACCACAGACGACCCGGTGGCCGCAAAGGTCTGCCCGAACTCGTTGTGATTGGTGGCCCAGGTGGGAGCGTAGCTCCACATGGTGGCGCTGAGCCGCAGGAACAGCGGCGCGGGCGAGCCCGAGAGGTTCTGGTTGAACAGGAACGTGGAGCGCCACCAGGTGTCCCACGTCGCGATGGTGTAGTTGCCCGCATACTGTCCAGGCTTACGGAAGTAGCCGAAGATTCCCCACCAGTAGTTGTCGGAATAGTTCTCCGTGTTGGTGAAAAGCCCCGGGAGCGAGCTGCCGACCATGTTCCCGGCCACGCCGTATTCATACATACCGGTGCCATAAACCCCGCTTGCCCGCGGGTGCGGGGCATACCAGTTGGGGTCCAGCACGAAACCCTGGATGGTGGTGGTCTGGCAAAAGGCCGGAGCTGCCACCATCGCGCCCAGAAGGAGCGCAAGTGCGCTCCGCATCAGGTGAGCCGCCTTCATCGTATTC